>NZ_JANSHP010000087.1:0-4947 GCF_047502605.1 Synechococcus sp. RC10A2 | reverse complement strand
GGATGCTCGTAGGAATGGGCAGTGACATAGGCAGCAATCTCTTGGAGGACTTGTTCTGTGTGGTCGAATATCTGCTCATTGGTAAAGCGCAGAATGGCAAAGCCATGTTCGCGCAGGATTTCCTCCCGCAAACGGTCGCGTTCCTGCTGAGTGGGTTCGCGGTGCACGGCGCCATCTATCTCAATGATCAGACGGGCATCGTCACAGAAGAAATCGGCGATGAATTGTCCAATCGGATGTTGACGCCGGAATTTTCGGCCTAGCAGCCGACGGTCACGCAACAATTCCCAGAGCAGGCTTTCGGCGGTCGTCGCCTCGCGACGCAACTGCCGCGCCCTGGCAATCAGTTCCTGGCTGGCCTTGGGTAATTCGTACCCTCCTTCTCCCGCAGCGCGAGAAGAGAGGTCGGGGGCTGCGATCCTTCCCCCCTCTCCCGCAGCGTGGGAGAGGGGGCCAGGGGGTGAGGGCACAAACACATTCCCCACCAGCCGGTAACCTTGCTTTTCCAGCTCTGCACGGGTGCGGAAGAGGTGCGAGTCAGAAGACATATTGAACAACCCCTGCTTAAACTGCACGCCCCATGGGTTGACCCTCACCCCCAGCCCCTCTCCCTTAGGAAGAGGGGAGTCGTTCACCAGAACCGGCACGCGCTGGTAGATGGCGCGGGTGAGGTCGGCGTCTTGCCGGGTGCGGAAGACGGGCAGGGTGCGGGTGTTGGGGTTGATGCGGGCAATGTCCTGCGGCGTTAGGCTAAAGAGCCGACGCGGGTCGCGCAGGTGGTCGGCACGGGTGGCAAAAAAGGCAAAGCTGGCTGGCGGCATTTCCCCCTTTGGATCCCTTGCTAGGGTGAGCAGGCAGAACTTGTAGCTGCGATGCACTTCAGGGAACACCCCCTCGCGGTTCTCAAAATCAAACAAACTCACCAGTTGCCCTTTTTCCACCACATCGGCAAAGAAACGCTTGTTGGTGTCGTCGGTGGCAATGCCCGTGGGGACGATGATGCCCGCCCGTCCGTGGGGGCTAAGCAGGAGGCGCACCCTCTCGGCAAAGACGGAATAGGTGTTGATGCGCCTGCGGCCGGTCAGGGGGTACTGTCCGCTCGCGCGCAGGAAGCGGCTGGCGCTTTCGACGTTGTGCAGGGCACGCTGGTAGTCGTGCCAGAGGGCGGGGTTGGTCTTGGGTAGGTCGGCGATCAGCCGTTTACGGGCGGCGGCATTCGGAGCCCGAGCAATGGCGGTATTGCGGCTGGCAAAGAATTCTTCTTCCTGCAGTTTGATGCGCTCCCAGGGCGGGTTGGAGAGGATCACATCAAAGCCGCCACTTTCAAACACCTCCGGGAACTCCAGCGGCCAGTGGAAAAACCGATTCTCGACAGCGAGGGCCTGAGCAGTGGCAAGGGCCTGGGAGGGGGTTCTCTCCTGCAGTCGATCAGCCACGGCTTGGGTGGTAATGGCCCTAGAGAAGTCAGGGATCAAGGGCTGGAAAAAAGCGGCTGTCCACAGGTTGCAGGCTTCCACTAGCTTTTGGTGTTGCGGGTCTTGGCAGTAGCGGCTGTAGAGCTGCTGCTTGCGGCTAACCTCTGCCGGGGAGTTGTCTGGAATGGCTTCTAGCTTCTGTCGCTCCTGGCTAAGCTCAGCCACCACCTGGTCAGTGTCAAAAGCAAGGGAAAGCTGCCCTGTTTGCAAACTCTGGCACTCGGTGCGATTGCGCTGCTTTAGCGAGCGGGCAGCCTCCTTGGAGTCAGCGCTAACCGGGGTAAAGGCTTCATCGGGGATGCCCTTTTCCAAAATCGCCAAATCCAAGACACCCACCAGCGAATCGCCGCACTTGATGTGGTGATCCAGGAAGGTGAGGGGCTTGCCGGCGCAGTGGGCCTCCAGCCACAAGGCCACGCGGCAGAGTTCCACCGCCAGCGGGTTTTTGTCCACGCCGTAGATGCAGTGCGCCACCACATCGCGGATGGCCTCGCGGACACGCTCGGGGGCGGGTTCCTCTTCGCCGGTGCGGATCTTTGCCAGTTCCTTGCCCAACCTGCGGGCGGCAGCAAGCAGGAAGTGACCGGATCCGCAGGCGGGATCACACACACGGATGGACAAAATCGCTTGCTCTTTTTCCTCAGGTGGGCGAGCGGCTTTCAGCCGTTCTTCAATCACTGGCTCCAGCGCCGAGCGGATGAGTTCGGCCACTAGCTCCGGCGGGGTGTAGTAGGAGCCTGTGCTCTTGCGCTCTGAGCCGTAGCTCAACTCAAAGCGAGGCGCCCCTTGCCCAGTTACAATCTGAGGCTGGTAGTCGAGCAAGCTTTCGTAGACGGATCCCAGCTCCTCCACGTCCAGGGCAGCGTAGTTCACCCGGCAAGGGGGAGAGGTGGGGCTTTCTTGGTAGTAGGCCAAGTGCCAGAAGGCCTGCAGCAGATCCCGGTTGCTGAGGCTGCAGCTATCCAGCTCCAGGGGAGCAAAGAGGTCCCCATTGAGAGGAGCAGCCCCCAGCAGCTCCGCCAGCTCCTCTTGGGAAAGCACCCTCCAGAGCACCCGCAAGCTGCACCAGAGATCCTCATGTTCCGTAAAGGCGCTCCGCCGCTCCAAAAGCCGCCGCAGCCGACCCACGCCGTAGTGATCCCGGTAGAGGGGGCTGGCGCTAATTAGCCCCCGCTCCTCCGAGACCAAGAGAAACAAAAAGCGATAGACCAGCCGCAGCAGTTGTCGGTAGAACTCCTCCGGGGTGAGGCGGTTCAATCCAGAAGAGGCCAGCCGCTCCCGCAGTTGGGAGTTTTTGGGATGGGCAAGAAAGCCGTTGGCCAAGCCCTTGAGGCATTCTTCCACCCCATCCCGCAGCCGCTCGCGGACTCGCCCCCCCTGTTCCAGAGCTTGCTGGTAGTACTTCTCCAGCCAACACTCCCGCGCCTGCTCCGCCCTTTGGGGCAGGTGGCTGCGGTGCAACAGGCGAAACAGGATGGCAAAGTCGTTAAAGCGCTGCTCCTCCAGGATCTGCTGCAGGTCAAACTCCACATAGGCCTGCCGGCGCACAAAGGTGCTGTCTCGCAACAGGCGGAGGATCAGCCCGTTGGTGACGATGCCCCAGAGGTGCTCGCTGCGGTTGAGATACTCCTGCAGCAGCGAGTGAGGGGCTAGACGCGGCCTGCCAGTAGGAGCCAGCCGTCCCAGCTCCTGGCGCACCCCCACAATGTGCACCGGCGGAGCGTCCTCTGCTTCGCCAGCTCGGTGGGAGATGGCAAAGGTGGCGCCGTCAATCTCGTAGGCCCGCTGGTTGTAGCGCAGCTCGTAGCCCAGAAGGCTGAGAAAGGGAATGACCCAGGCATCGCGGGTAACCGACGTGGCCGGATCCCCTTCTGGCAGACGGGCCAGCCGACGGCGGAAAACTTCCCACTGGGTGCGGGCATCGGCAAAGACGCTGGCCATCTCCTCGGTCAGGCTGCGCTTGTCGTCTAGCCCAAAGTCTCTCGGCTTCTGGCCCGGCAGCTCGCCGGCCAAAAGCTGCTCCAGGATGTCCGGCCCCAAGAGGCCCCCTTCAAGGCGTAGTGCAGGAAATTGGCTCATCTGGACAGCAGAGGTTGTAGGACAAGAATTCCCAGCAGATCCGGGGGAAACTGCGGCTTAACCTCCAGCCCGCGCACGCGCTGGGAGATAGCCTGTCGGATGCGCCTGTGGGCATCAGCCAGCTCGCCAGCCCGCCGGCAAATGGCCTCCCGGATCCCTTGCTGAAGGGGGTGTCCTAGGCCCCAGTTTTCTGCAGTCGGCGGCCAGGGGCTGAGGCTGTCTAGCACATGCTGCACCAACTCCTGCTTTTCCGCGAGCGGCAGGTTGGCATCTGGCGTGGCTTTGGCCAAAAGCTGGAGCGCTGCCCCAGTTTCCAGCCAGCGGGCTGCGCCTCTTTCCAGGCCAACCCCTCCCAGCACCAGCACCTCCTCCGCCAGCAGAGGCTGAGCCAGCGGCTGCTCCACCAGGTAG
The DNA here is from genome assembly GCF_047502605.1 of Synechococcus sp. RC10A2. Lineage (NCBI taxonomy): Bacteria > Bacillati > Cyanobacteriota > Cyanophyceae > Synechococcales > Synechococcaceae > Synechococcus > Synechococcus sp. RC10A2. The sequence continues at coordinate 982 of NZ_JANSHP010000087.1, read as the reverse complement.
CGCACGCGCAGCAACAAGAGGGTGGTGAGCTCGGCCACAGCCCGCGTCCGCACAACCCCGCAGCGGGAGACGACGGCCTCTTCAGGATTATCTAGAGCCTTCTCCAGCAAAAAGTGGGCCAGGGCAGCGATGAGGCGGTGGTTGCGGCCAACGTACTCCGCTCCTTCTGGCGTGGGGGAGACAAAGCTAATCCGCCAGTGTCCACCCTTGGGCTGGGGCAGGGCTGAACGAATGGCCTCCGGCAGGGTTGCCGTGCCCTCTCGGCTGAGGTTGACCTGGAAGACTCCAGACTGCCGGTCAGGGATCACGGCCAGGCCCAGGCGCTGGGCGGCAGCGAGAAAAAATTGCTGTACTGCCTGCGGATCCCCCAGCACGGCGTCTGTAGCCTCCAGTTCCCGCTGCACTTCTTCAGGCTTGAGGGATCGCTGGGCAAAACGGGTGCGGTTGCGCCGCTCCTGCTCGGCAGAGCGATCCCACCGGGCGTGAAACCGGCTCACCTCTGCCATCCCCAGATCCAGCTCCAACTGGCGCTCCCCTGAGCCGGATCCCTGGCGCAAAAAAAGCGCCTCCAGCACCGCCTGGGTAACGCTTTCACTCGCTTCGGGAACAGGCACGTGGGTGCCAAGGGTGCGGCGAATTTCCCGCGCCTTGTCCAGCAGCACCTTTAGCACCACGCCGTCCACAGGGTTATCTCGCCCAAAAAAACGAATGACCTTGACCCGGGGGGCCCGTTGGCCGTAGCGATCCACCCGCCCCTCCCGCTGCTCCAGCCGGTTGGGGTTCCAGGGCAGGTCGTAGTGGATGACGGCTGTCAATTTTTCCTGCAGGTTGATCCCTTCCGAGAGGCAGTCGGTGGCCACCAGCACCCGTGGCTGGTCAACGGCCATTTCCGCAATCTTGGCCTCCCGCTCCTCGTCGCCCATGCGGCCGGTTACGCAGGCTACCTGAGTTGCGGATCCCAGGTGTTGTCGAAGGTCTGTCT
>NZ_JANSHP010000086.1:0-47547 GCF_047502605.1 Synechococcus sp. RC10A2 | reverse complement strand
TACGAACAGATCCAGGCCCGCCTAGGGGATCTCAGCGCCAAACTGGAAACCCTGCACCAAGAGCGCACCGAATTGTTGCTGCGCATCGAGAACTTTTCCACCCTGCGCCGCCAAGCGTTTTTGGATGCCTTCCATGCCATCAACGGCCATTTCCAGACCATCTTTGCCCAGCTTTCCGAGGGAGAGGGCTATTTAGAATTGGAGAACCCAGAGGATCCGTTGGCCGGGGGTTTGACCCTGGTGGCCCGCCCCAAAGGCAAGCCAGTGCGTCGTCTCAGCGCCATGTCGGGCGGAGAAAAATCCTTGACGGCCCTCAGCTTTATTTTTGCGTTGCAGCGCTATCGCCCCTCTAGCTTTTATGCCTTTGACGAGGTGGACATGTTTTTGGATGGGGCCAATGTAGAAAAATTGGCCGACATGATCTGGCAGCAATCCCGCCAGGCGCAATTCTTGGTGGTCAGCCTGCGCCGTCCCATGCTTGAAAAAGCGGAGCGCACCATTGGAGTGACCCAAGCTCGCGGCGCCTACACTCAAGTGATCGGCCTAGTCAACCCCACCGCTCACGTCGGCTAAAGCACCCAGCAGGCGGCAATCGCGGCGGGATCCCATCTCGCTTGCTATCTAGAGAAGAGCGTAGATTCCAAAAACTCCGCAGGGCAAACCATTTCAGCAGATGTTGATGAAAATGCAAGCTCTTCTATCCCAAAGCTGCCGATCGATATTGAGCTTGAGGAAAATCCCATCAGCATTGTCGATAGCAACAACGCTGCTGCTTTTGGTCGGCAATGCCTCTGCGCAATCCCTGGACAAGGGTGGATCCAAGGCAGAAGCTCCTACAGCTTCCCTTCAAGTTTTGTCGGCTTTGCCAGCTGCCACAGCGAGAACTTGGGTCGCGCAAACCTTGCCAAACCCCGGCAGCTCTGGTGATCGCACTGCCATAAGGCAAGCTGTGCTCACCGACCCATTGATCAACGAGTATCTCCGACAAGCAGCAGCTCGATCTCCCGGTGTGCCGGTTCATCCTCTGGAAACCGGAGCAATCGCCATTGCCGAAAACTATGCTCTGGTTGAAGTCTCTGCCGGAGTTGGCGACCTTCCGGTAATTGATGGCTGCTATTTGCTTAAAAAACACAGTGGTCAGTGGGTAGTGGTGGCTCAGGCGGGCTGGGAGCCAGGGCTAAGCATTAATCCAAGTTGGCTCTCGACAGTGCTAGATGTGCCCAAAGATGTTGTCAGTCGGCTAATTGATACACTTCGCAGTGCCGGCAAGGAGGTTGAGATCGACGACACCTTGTACACAGATGTCCCCCTGCCCTGCATTACTCAGATAGAGGATCCCAATCCGCCGACTAATGTACGATCGACACCCGCTGTAGCCGCAGGCAATGTTATCGGTCAACTGCCCAATGGAACCGAAGTGCGGGTCATGGAAGTACTCAACGGCTGGCTCAAGATTCGGCAGCCATTGGTGGGCTGGGTATCGATGGGTCTGACACGGGTATCCTGTGGCAACTCCCTGGCAGAAGTGGAAAAGAATCTAGAAGCTCTGCATTCTCTGAAGGGGGAATTGGCCAGAGAGGCCGCCGATACCCTGGTGCGATACCTCTATCGGGGTGCAGAGGGATCCTTTGCCGCAGCGGCGCTGGCCCATTTCAACGAGCTTGCCATCAACCGGTTTTATGCTCTGAAAATGGTGCTTGACAGGCACACTGAAGAGGTGCGTCGTCACGTATTGCAGCAAGCCATCGCAGCAGGGATCCATCCTCAAGCCCGGACACACTTCGAGCAGGAAATTGCCCAGAGCAAGACTCTCTCCCCTACTCTCAAGACCTGGAAAACGTTGAATCAGAGCCAAACCAGACTGAGACTTTATAAACTAGAGCCCTAGAGCCAGGGCTCCCAATTGCTTCCTATTGCCCTTCAGCAGGGGGTTATTCTGGAATCCAGTTTTGCATGGGAGTGTCCAGTTCCTGCCATGACGGTCTTAACACTCAATCTCAGCCCTTTGATGACTCTGACGCGGGAGGATTTTATCCGGCTGTGTGCGGCCAATCCTGAGCTAAAGCTGGAGCGCACCGCCCAGGGAGAGCTGGTGATTATGTCTCCAACCGGAGGTGAAATTGGCAACCTCAACTTTGAAATTGCGGGGGCAGTCTATGTCTGGAACCGCCAATCAGGTCGAGGCAAAGCCTTTGATTCTTCCACGGGGTTTTCTCTGCCTTCAGGCAGCGACCGCTCTCCTGACCTGGCCTGGATCCCGCTGGAAAAGTGGGAGGCTCTGGATCCCCAGGCGCGCCGGGGATTCTTGCCCTTGTGCCCCGACTTTGTGGTGGAGATTTTCCCGCCCACTGATTCTTGGGTTCAAGCCCAGGCCAAGATGCAGGAGTACTTGGACAACGGCTGCCGCTTGGGGTGGCTTTTGGATGCCAAGGCCAAGCGGGTGATGATCTACCGAGCAGGACAGGCGCCGGAACTGTTGGAAGACCCAGAAACCTTGTCGGGAGAAGACGTGCTGCCCGGCTTCACCCTGCCTATCCGCACAATCTGGTCTGCCGAGAGCTAGGGCACACCCGCGCTGCTTCGGGATCCGAACCGGGAAACGCCCAGACAGAGGCAAGAGGGCAAGACAACCAGTAGTGTCTCATGATTTAAAAAACAAGTATTTGGCCCTGCCGACAGTGGTAGAGGAGATTGCCCAGAGTTTATCCTATTCACAGCATCTGCAAACAAGGGCAGGCCACCATGAAGGGATTTGCGCGGGCAGTTCAGGTGTGGGGCACAGTCGGGGCGCTCAGCGGAGTCCTTTCTGGCAGAGTGATGGGGCAAGCGGCCTTGCCCCCTGTGCCGGTCATGCCCTCAGTTGAGGATCCGATTGCGAATCCGATTTCTCCCTTCCAGGGTGCGTCGCCCGATCTGGGCATCCCGGCAGCTCCTCCTTTGCCAGCAATGGGCCAGGATTTGCGCTATCTGGTGGAGTTGTTCATCAACGAGTCTTGGCAGGCGGGCAAGCAAGCCGCTGCGGTTAACTACAACGACCTCTACACCCGCCTGTTGGCCCGCACCTACAGCGATCCCCGTCCGCCCATCGAAGTCGAGTACGAGCTGATTCGAGAGGTTCTGCGCGAATACGGGGATCCCGCCGATCGCTTCTGGGATCCCCAAAGCTTCAGGGACTTGCTCAACCGCCCTCGTCCACCCCTGCAGGCGCGTCAGATTGGGCCGCGCCAGGTTTACCTGGCAGTGCCGGAGCTCACCCCTGCCACAGCCCAGCAGATCCGCCAAGCCCTCTACACCCAGGATTACAGCCAAGGCATTGTCCTCGACCTGCGCAGCTCGGTGGGCTATGACCCGCAAGTGATAGCGGATGTGGCGCGCCTATTTTTGCCTCGCTCCGTGCAGCCGCTGCTGGTTACCGAAGACCGCTTTGGCCAGCCTACCCCCTGGAACAGCGAAAACCTGCCACTGGCTGCTGGGATCCCATCGGCCGTCCTGGTCGACGGCAACACCCGCCAGGGGGCCACCCTCCTGGCGGCCCAGTTGGGAGCCAGCGGCAGCACCGTTATAGTAGGGCAACCCACTCAAGGCAGCGAACGCCAGACCCGCTTCTTTGCCCTTCCTTCTGGCGCGGCGGTGGAACTGGCCGTGGCCACCTGGAAGACAGGCGATGGACGCTCCCTAGCCCAGGGTTTGGTGCCCCTGCAAAAGGTGGAGGGGGATGAGAACGCCTGGCTAAAGGCCGCCCTAGAAGCGCTGGCCCTGCCCCGCCGCCCCAGCCCTCCCCCCCGCCCCACCGTCCTGGTGCAAGAGGGCCGTGTTGGTCGCTTTGTCCTGGGCATGGATACCCGCAACGTCGATACCCACCTCTTGGGCAACGTGGATTTGATCCCGGCCGAATCGCGGGCAAATGTATTTCAGCCCAACAGCGACCTGAAGATCTTCTACTTGCAGGACTACATCCTCTTTGCCTACCGCCGTCCGGGCGTTCTCAATAGCTTTTTTGCCGACCGCATCTACACCACCCAACCCGAAGCCATGACTGGCGAAGGGATCCGTATCGGCTCCACCTACTCGGAAGTGATCGCCATTTACGGCGGGCCTGGCGAGAACGGCTACAACGAGGTGGTGCCCTACCCCAAGGGGAGCCGAGAATATCTGCGCGACGATCGCTACTATGTCAACTACGACGCCCTTGGCCTGTCCTTTGCCTTTGCGGCGGGATCCAACCAGGTCACCGCCATTGGCCTGTTCAAGCCGGGGAGCTAAAGGGAGCGGGCTGCTGCCCTAGCGAGGGGTCGAAATTAATCGATTGTTAACGTTTTTGTCCGAAGCCCTCAACACTGCCTGGAGCAATGCGGTAAATTAGTGCAGCGACCCCGCAAAGGGGATTTTTTGTGCCGTTCAGAGACTGTAGGAGAAGCCCTTGGCAAACGTTGTGGTTGTCGGTGCCCAGTGGGGCGACGAAGGAAAAGGTAAGATCACCGACCTCCTCAGTGAAAAGGCGCATGTGGTCGTCCGCTACCAAGGCGGGGTTAACGCAGGACATACCGTGGTGGTGGGGGGCCAAATCTTTAAGCTGCACCTGATCCCCTCCGGCATCCTCTACCCCGACAAGCGCTGCATCATCGCCAGCGGCACGGTGATCGACCCTGAGGTGTTGCTGGCCGAGATCGACCAACTGCACCAACTGGGGATCTCCACCCACAACCTCTACATCGCCGAGACAGCCCACGTAACCTTGCCCTACCACCGCGTCATCGACGTGGCCGAGGAAGAGCGACGCGGCATCTACCGGCTGGGCACCACCGGGCGAGGCATTGGCCCTACCTACGCCGACAAGGCCGAGCGCATGGGCATCCGCGTCGTGGACTTGATGTACCCCGACCAACTGCGGGAGCGCCTCAGTTGGGCCATTCCCTACAAGAACGTTTTGCTGGAAAAAATCTACAACCTACCCCCTCTGGATCCCGAGCCGATCATCGAGCAATACCTGGCCTACGCGGAGCGGCTGCGCCCCTACGTCACCGACGCTGCCCTACTCCTCACCCAGGCCATCGAGGAGCGGCAGAACATCCTCTTTGAGGGGGCCCAGGGCACGCTGTTGGATCTCGACTACGGCACCTACCCTTACGTCACTTCCTCCCATCCCATCGCCGGCGGCGCCTGCGTGGGGGCCGGGATCGGCCCCACCAGCATTGACCGGGTGATTGGGGTAGCCAAGGCCTACACCACCCGCGTCGGCGAAGGCCCCTTCCCCACCGAGCTCAAGGACGAGATTGGCGCTTACCTGGGGGCGGCGGGAGCCGAATTTGGCACCACCACCGGGCGGCAGCGGCGCTGCGGCTGGTTCGACGGCGTAATCGGGCGCTACGCCGTGCGGATCAACGGCCTGGATTGCTTGGCCATCACCAAGTTGGATGTGCTGGACGGCCTAGACGAGATCAAGGTGTGCGTGGCCTATGAGTACCAGGGGCGCGAGATCCGTCACTTTCCCAGCGATGCCCGCGTCTTTGCCCAGTGCAAGCCCATTTATGAAACCCTGCCCGGCTGGAAGTGCTCCACCAAAGACTGCCGCTCCCTTGAGGACTTGCCTCCCGAAGCCTACGACTACCTGAAGTTTTTGGCCCAGTTGATGCAGGTGCCGATTGCCATCGTCTCCCTGGGAGCCAGCCGCGACCAAACCATTATCGTGGAGGATCCCATCCACGGCCCCAAGCGCGCCTTGCTCTACCCCAACGGCCGCAAGCAAGTTCACGCCCTCATGCCCGACTGACGCGCCCTAGCTCAGTGGCTACTCTGCTGAGGGACACTGCTTAGCAAACCAGCCTGGGCCGCGCAGAGGGAGCCAAGGGAGAGGGATCTGCCCCCCAACCCTTACGTTGCCGCTACCGCCCCATAAGGATCCGCTAAGCTCAAAAAAGGTAGAGATTGCTGACCCTGTCTTCTGGTCTTGCCATGGCTGCTCCCACCTATTACACCATCACCTTCGGCTGTCAAATGAACCGGGCCGATAGCGAGCGCATGGCCGGGATCCTCGAGTCGCTGGGGTATGTGCCCGCCGAAGACGAGCTGCAGGCAGACTTAGTTCTCTTCAATACCTGCACCATCCGCGATAACGCTGAGCAAAAGGTGTATTCCTACCTGGGCATCCAGGCGCAGCGCAAGCGGAAAAACCCAGCCATCAAGCTCATCGTGGCCGGCTGCGTGGCCCAGCAGGAGGGGGAAAGGTTGCTGCGCCGCGTCCCCGAGTTGGATCTGGTCATGGGCCCCCAGTACGTCAACCGCCTTGGGGATCTGCTGGCCCAGGTGGAGGCGGGCAACCAGGTGGTGGCCACCGAGCCTGTCGAGATCCCGGAAGACATCACCAAGCCCCGCCGGGATAGCCGGGTGACAGCCTGGATCAACGTCATCTACGGCTGCAACGAGCGCTGCACCTACTGCATTGTGCCGTTGGTGCGGGGACGGGAGCAGTCGCGCCAGCCGCAGGCCATCCGCGCCGAGATTGAGGACGTGGCCCGGGCCGGCTACCGCGAGGTCACCTTGCTAGGGCAAAACATCGACGCCTACGGGCGGGATCTGGATCCCAAGACCAACCTGGCCAGCCTGCTGCGCTTTGTCCACTCGGTGGAAGGGATCGAGCGGATTCGCTTTGCCACCAGCCACCCGCGCTACTTTACTGAAGAGCTGATCGCCACCTGTGCCGAGCTGCCCAAGGTGTGCGAGCACTTCCACATCCCCTTCCAGGCGGGCAGCGACGCCGTCCTCAAGCGGATGCGGCGGGGCTACACCCAGGAGCGCTACCGCCAGCTCATCCAGCTCATCCGCCAGTACATGCCCGAGGCCACCATCAGCGCCGATGCCATCGTCGGCTTCCCCGGCGAAACGGAAGCCCAGTTTCAGGAAACCCTGCAACTGGTTCAGGATATCGGCTTTGATTTCCTCAATACTGCCGCCTACTCTCCCCGCCCTGGCACGCCGGCAGCCGAGTGGCCTGACCAGGTGCCGGAAGAGGAAAAAAGCGACCGCCTGCAACGGCTCAACCGCTTGGTCGCGGAGGTGGCTGCCGCCCGCAGCGCCCGGCTGCTGGGCCAGGTGCAGGAGGTGCTGGTGGAAGGCCCCAATCCCAAAAACCCCCGCCAGGCCATGGGGCGCACCCGCGGCAATCGCATCGTCTTCTTCGACGGCGATCCCGAGCAATTGCAGGGATCCCTGGTGCCAGTGCGCATCACTGCCACACGGGCCTTTTCCCTCAGCGGCGAGATCGTCAAGCCAGGGGAAGAGAAACCTCAAGCGGCGGAACTTGGAGCCTGCACGTAAGCCCACGACGAGGATTGAACTCGTGACCTCCCCCTTACCAAGGGGGTGCTCTGCCACTGAGCTACGTGGGCGGCATGGTGGGCCGAGTTGGATTCGAACCAACGTAGGCATAAGCCAGCGGATTTACAGTCCGCCCCCTTTAACCACTCGGGCATCGACCCTTGGACACTGGCTTCCTATATTAGCAGAAAGTGCTGCCCAAGATCGAATCCAGGCGAGAAGAGCTGTCTTGGGGACGGGAGCTAAACAGGGAGGGAGTTCCCGGCAAGACATCATGCCCTACCTTGCGGGGGCTGCTGGCAACAAGGGGCTTGAGGGCATTTGGCCAAACTGGAGAGAAAACTTGATAGGGTGGAGGACAGTCCCTTCACTTGTCCCTATGGTTTCAACCCTCGGCACTTCCACCTCCGTCGAACAAGTTTCTCCCAACCAGTCGCTATTGCCCCTGACCAGCCGCACCAACAGCCAGGGCCACCTGGAAATCGGCGGCTGCGACGTGGTAGAGCTGGTGCGCCAGTTTGGCTCTCCCCTCTACATCCTGGACGAGTGGACGTTGCGACACGCCTGCGGGCTCTACCGCGACACCTGGGCCCGCTGCTACCCTGGGGGATCCCAGGTCTTGTATGCTACGAAAGCCTGGAACTGCTTGGCCATCTGCGCTTTGGCCTTACAAGAAGGGCTGGGGCTGGACGTGGCCTCCGGCGGGGAGCTCTATACCGCTATTCAAGCAGGAGCCAGGGGTGAGGAGCTCTACCTGCACGGCAACGCCAAGTCGGCGGAGGAGCTGGCCATGGCCCTGGAGGTGGGCTGCACCCTGGTGGCCGATAGCCTCTACGAGCTACAGCAACTGGCCGCTCTGGCTACCCCTGCACGACCGGCCCGCTTGTTGGTGCGGGTCAACCCCGGCATTGACGTCCACACCCACGAGTACATCCGCACTGGCCAAACCGACAGCAAATTTGGCATCGGCCAGTGGCAACTGCCGGAGGTATTTGATTTTTTGGCAGCCCATCCCCAATTGCAATGCGTCGGGCTCCACGCCCACATCGGATCCCAGATCTTCGACCTACAAGGCCACCGGGATCTGGCAGGGGTACTGGCCCAGGTCTGGCGCCAAGGGCTGGAGAAGGGGCTGCCCTTGCAGGAGCTGAATGTGGGCGGCGGACTAGGGATCCGCTATGTCGAATCCGACGATCCCCCCTCCATTCCGGAGTGGGTGGAAGCCGTGGCCACTGCAGTGCAGCAGAGCTTCACCGCCGCCGGGATCCCGCTGCCCAAGGTGCTCTGCGAGCCTGGACGGTCTGTGGTTGGGCCAGCGGCTGTAACCGCCTACACTTTGGGGGGCAAGAAGTGGATCCCGCCCAGCGAAGACCTTCCCGAAGGGCGTCTCTACGTCACCATTGACGGCGGCATGTCCGATAACCCCCGCCCTATCACCTACGGAGCCCGCTACACCGCCCTTCTGGCCAACCGCCCTGAGGCCGAGGCCACCCAGCGGGTGACAGTGGCCGGCAAACACTGCGAGTCGGGGGATGTGCTCTTGAAAGATGTGCTTTTGCCCAACCCAGCGCCCGGCGAAGTCCTAGTTGTGTTGACCAGCGGGGCCTACAACTACAGCATGGCCTCCAATTACAACCGCTTCCCTCGGCCCGCGGCAGTGCTGGTCAACCAAGGGAAGGCCCAGTTGATCCTGCGGCGGGAAACTTATGCAGATCTGATCCGTCAGGACATCTTACCGGAGCGGTTGCAGCGGTGAAGGGCAGAGACGGCTGCCTGTAACCGTTGCCGTTGAGGGCGGGGCCCGGCTTTCTCTGCAGCGGCGACCCCGCTGGCTCTGGGGCAGGAAAGACTGGAAGACAGGTAGGAGGTGAGTGGTAGGCTGGTCAGGGGGCCGCAGTCCAACAGGGGTTCCGGAGCCAAAAGGTTCTGGGGCGCAGGATGGCGTAGGCAAAGGGTCCGCAACGAGGGGAGCGTGAACGGGGTTTTTCGGCATGCTGGCGGCCTTATGGGCTTGGCTACAGCAATTTAATGTTCTCAGCCTGTTGGACTGGGCTCTGGCCGTCTTGCTATTGGCTTTGGCCCTCTATTACACCCGCGAGAGCCGGGCCGGGGTGCTGGTGCGGGGGTTTATGGTGCTGCTGGTCCTGTATCTGGCCACCGCCTCGCTGCCGCTGGTGCACCTGATTTTGGATCGCTTGCTCCTGGCCGCGGCTGTGGCGATGGGGGTACTCTTTCAGCCGGAGTTTCGGCGGCTCCTGGAGCAACTGGCGAGGGCCATCTGCGTTGAGTGGCCGAACAGCACAGACGATGACGAGGATGACCCTAAGGAGGATTTGGTGGAGGAGGTGGTGCAGGCGGTGCGAGAACTCTCCCAAAATCGGACAGGGGCGCTGATTGTCATCGAGCCAGATCAGCCCATTGACTCGCGGGTGTTCACCGATAAAGGGGTTCCTCTCCAGGCGCGGGTGTCCCGGGAGCTCTTACAGACGATCTTCCAGACCTCGACGCTCCTGCACGATGGGGCTGTAATTATCCATCGGGATCGGATTCGCGCGGCAGGGGTGATCCTGCCGGTTTCGGAGCGAACTGCCTCTCGCCAACTGGGCACGAGGCACCGGGCGGCGATGGGGATCACAGAACAGGCCAATTGCTTGTGTATTGTGGTCTCAGAGGAGACGGGATCCATCTCACTGGCAGAAGGCGGACGCCTCGAGCGACCTCTGACCAGTGCCAAGCTCCACGAACTGCTGGTGCAGCGGTTGCGCCATCCGCGCGAAGCCAAAAAACGGGATGCTCCTCTGCAGGGATTGTGGGCCCACCCGTGGATTCACAATGGGCTGTTGCGCTGGTGGGGATCCCTGCCAGATCTAGCCAAACTCCTTCGCAAACCTGAGAAAACCCTTCCTAAAGACTGATCCGCATGACCCTTTCTCCTGTCCATCTTCTGCAGTTGCCTGCCGACCTAGATCCGCAGTTATTGCCCCGCCATGTGGCAGTGGTCATGGATGGTAACGGGCGGTGGGCGCAAAAACGAGGCTTGCCCCGCAGTGTCGGGCATCAGCGCGGGGTAGCGGCTTTGAAGGAGTTGCTCCGCTGCTGTCACGATTGGGGGATCCCCCTCCTCACCGCCTACGCCTTCTCCACGGAGAACTGGGGCCGCGCCCGCGAGGAGGTGGATTTCCTCATGACCTTGTTCGAGCAGGTGCTGTGGCAGGAACTGGCGGAAATGGTGCAGCAGGGGGTGCGCATCCAGTTTGCCGGCCAGTTGTCGGCCCTGCCCCGATCTTTGCAGGACACGATCCTGCATGCGGTGGAACGCACCCAGCACAACGAGGGCATTTGCCTGACGGTGGCCCTCAACTACGGCGGCAGACAGGAGATCGTGCAGGCTTGCCGCTCGATTGCCACCCTGGTGCAGCAGGGGCTTTTGCAACCGGATCAGATCGACGAGGCCCTCTTTTCCCAATTTCTCTACACCACTGGCTTGTCGGATCCCGACCTGTTGATCCGCACCAGCGGCGAGATGCGCATCAGCAACTTCCTGCTCTGGCAGATGGCCTACACCGAGCAGTACTTCACCCCCATCCTCTGGCCGGATTTCGACCGCGCCGCCTTTCACCAAGCCCTGCTCAGCTATCAGTCGCGGCAGCGGCGCTTCGGCAGATAAGACCTTGACGGATCCCCGCCTGGTCAAATCCAACTAGGGGCCGACCCAAGCGCTCCTGCCCTCACCCCCAACCCCTCTCCCTCAGGGAGAGGGGAGTTAGGGAACGACTTAGATGGACAGGCAGCACATATGTAGGAATGTGTACCTGAAGCCCCCCAGCTAGCGCAGAAAGCTGGTGACCAGCCACATCACCGCAAACGTGATCCCCACCAACAGGGCGCCGGGGGCATCGCCGCCGGTGAGGGGAAGGGCAATGGCGTAGGCCAACATCAGTCCCAGGCTCAGTCCTGCCAGCGCCAAGAGAAAAGCGCGAAGGAAGCGGCGCTCTTTGCGGTACAGGAAATAGATACAGGCCATCAGCCCCAGCGCCAGTTGCAGGGAGGGATACTCATCGGGAGCCAAGACAACCCAACCCACCAGTCCTCCCAGCAACACGGCGGGCCAGAGCATATCCGGGGCAGAGGGGCTATCCAGCCAGCGGCTGATCCAGGGGGGATTTTGGGCAGCGGGACGGGGCAAACTCGGTTCTGTCTCTGGACGGGCAGCCCGCTGTTCAGCGTAGCGAATGCGGTCGGGGACGGCGATCTTGCCCTCCTTGCGCAGGCGCAGGCGCTGCATCAGGATGGCGTCGTAGGCTTGTTCCACCCGCTCCTGCTGCTGTTCATCCGCACCCAAGCTGGCCAGGAGCCGTGCCCGCGCCGATTGGATCTCCTCAAAGGAGGCTTCTTCGCTGACTCCCAACACTTGATAGGGACTCATCTCAGCCATAACGACCAGCCCTGTAACTCTCTATCACCTTAGCCCAGCCGCCAATTCAGCGGCAGGAGCCGCTGGCAGGGGTTGGGTTGCCTTCTCCTCAAGGGATCCAGCGCCCGCAGCCGAGAGGAGAAGAGCCCGCAGCGACTGCGCCACCTGTTCAACTGCGGCTTGGGTGGTGGCCTTGCCCAGGCTGAGGCGGATGGATCCCAGGGCCTCGGCCTCGGAATAGCCCATGGCCAAAAGGATGCGGCTGGGGATCCGTTGGCCGCTGCTACAGGCAGAGCCGGCGCTGATGGCGATCCCCTGGCGGCTCATCTCCCTCACCAGCACATTCCCCGGCATGGCGGCAGTGCAGTAGCTGAGGTGGTGGGGCAGGCGTTGCTCCAGATCCGAGGGGCCAGTTAGCCGCAAACCTGGCACAGAGGCCAGCAACTGGGCCAGCTGCCGTTGCAACTGCCGCAGGCGGGCCGTCTCCTGCTGCAGCTCTTGGGCTGCCAAGGCCGCTGCCACCCCTAGACCGACAATGGCAGGGATCCCCTGGGTGCCAGCTCGCAGCCGCCGTTCTTGCCCGCCCCCCCGCAGCAGCGGTTGCAGCTCCACCCCCGGGCGTACGTAGAGCGCCCCCACCCCCTGCGGCCCGTAAAGCTTATGCCCAGACAGGGAGAGCAGGTCCACCGGCAGTTGCGCCAGATCCAAGGGGATCCGCCCCACCGTCTGCACCGCGTCGGTGTGGAAGAGAACTCCCGCCTGGCGACAGAGGCGGCCCAGCTCGGCAATGGGCTGCAGGGATCCCACCTCATTCTGGCCGTGGACGATGGAGACCAGCACGGTGGTGGGCTGCAGCGCCCGGAGCAGGGTTTGGGGATCCACCTGGCCGGCGGCGTTCACCGGCAGGCGGGTTACCTTCCAGCCTTGGGCCTGCAAGCGGCGGGCGGCATTCTCCACCGAGGCGTGCTCGACGCTGGAGATGATCAGGTGCTGGGGAGTGGAGTAGCGCTGCGCCACCCCAAACAGGGCCAGGTTGTTGGACTCCGTCCCGCCGGAGGTAAACAGCAGCGTCTCCGGCTCACAGTTGAGCAGCTCGGCCACCTGCTGCCGCGCCCGTTCCATGGCCATGGCCGCCCGTTCGCCCCAAGCGTGCAAGCTGGAGGGGTTGCCCCAACTTTCCTGCATCGCCAGCCGCATGGCCTCGATCACCTCCGGCCGAGGCGGAGTGGTGGCGCTGTGGTCAAAGTAAAGCGCGGGATCGAGAGGCGACATGGGAGCTTGACAACCCAGGACTCGATGTCCCCATCTTAGTGCTGGCGCGTTGGCAATTTACACCCCTTGCCGCAGGCGTTGCAGTCGTGCCAGCTCTTTAGGCGGGAGGGGGTTTTGGGCAGCGTCTGACTACCCCACCGCATAGGCAAGTGGGGTAGGTGCATCGAGATCTCAACCGCGCCAGGGCCCTCCAGGAGAGAGGACGAAAAGACTAGGAGGGAGTAGAAGCAGGGGTCGATCCCTGGCTCGTCAGCAGCGTTGCGCGCGGATAGGAGAGCGCTGCGGAGCGGCATGGCTACCGACCTGAGCCAGCGTCGCCAGAAAAGGAGGGAGAAGAAAACTCTTGAAATTACCTGAATAAGGTGGTGCGTTGGCGGTGCATGACCACCGATTCCACCAGGCCAATGGCCAGAAAGTTGGTCAGCAGAGCCGAGCGGCCATAGCTCAAAAAAGGCAGGGGCAGGCCGGTGATGGGGGCCAGGCCGATGGTCATGCCGATATTGACAACTGCCTGAAAGAGGATCATGGCCAGCACCCCGATGGCAATTAGGGAGCCAAAATTGTCCTTGGCCCCCTGGGCAATCCAGATGAGCCGTGCACAGAGAATCCAAAACAGAATCAGCACCGTCAGGGTGCCGACAAAGCCCATCTCTTCCCCAATGGCCGAGAAAATGAAGTCGGTGTGCTGCTCGGGGATGAAGTCCAGTTGGGTTTGGGTGCCCTGCTGGATGCCACGGCCCCAGAGCCCGCCGGCCCCGATGGCGATGCGGGACTGAATCAGGTGGTAGCCAGATCCCCAGGGCTCTTGCATGGGATCGATGAAGATCTCCAGCCGCCGCCGCTGGTAGGGCTTGAGGATGTGCCAGGCCACCTGGCCCAGATGCCCGGAGAGCAGGTTGAGCACTCCAAAGGTCATCGCTCCTGTCCACCGCCAAGGCAGCCGCCAAGCCGCCAGGCTCGCCATGCCCAAGCACCAGATCAGCCAGACCCAGAGCATCCAGCTCAGCTCGGGGCGGGTGTGCAGGCCGTAGAGGATGGCCCCCACCCCCGGCGACAGCAGCAAAAGGATCCAACTGCCCTTGGCCCCGGCCCAGTAGAGCATGGCCAGCAAGATGGCCACAAACACCAGGGCCGTGCCCAAGTTGGGCTGTAGGAAGATCAAAACCCAAGGAGGGGCGATGACGGCAACGGCCACCCAAATTTGGCTGAAGTATTTGATCGGCCAGTGGTGCAAAATGGCCGCCAGGGTAATAATGACCCCCAACTTGGCAAACTCGGAAGGCTGCACCTGGACGCCGGCAATGGAGATCCACCGCTCCGCCCCCCCTCCTGCCGTGCCGAAAAAGAGCACTGCAACCAAGCCCGCCAAGGTCAGGCCATAGGTAAACCAGTGCCAGCGCAGCAGCCGCTCATAGGGGATCCGCGCCACCATCGCCAAAAACACCAGGCTGATCCCGGCCATGATCAACTGCTGCAGCCAGTAGTGGCTGATGGGGCGCTCCCAGACAGCGCTGCGGATGGCAACAATGCCGATGCCCGTCAAGGCCAGCACCGTGGCCAGCAAGATGCCGTCGAACTCCCGCCAAAGCGACAAGATCTGCTGCAGGAGCCGTTTCCACCTTGACTGGGGGGGCACTTTTGGATCGGCGCTGTGCAGGAAGAGGGCCATATCTGATGGAGCGACGCCGGCACCAGTTTATCTCTATTCCCAGCTCTGCAGTTGCTCTATCCAGGCAGAGGGCCGGGATCCCACCTGTTCTCGGCGCCGCTCAAAATTGGCTGCCGTCCAAATCAGAAGCAGGCCCAGCAGGATGCCCATGCCCCACAGCAGCAGCGGGTAAGTCGTTATCAACAGCCATCCCTGCCGCAAGACGCCCAGGCCAAAGCCTAGGGTGCCCGCCCACAGGTAGGCCCGCACCCGCAGCGCCAGACCCAGTACTCCCAAAGCCAAGCCCAGCCCCACCAGCCAAAACCCTGCCCACAGTTGCCCGTGGGTTCAAAACCAAGGGCACCGCCAGCCACAGCCAGCCAATCGACTCCGCGCCCTGCGCCAAAAACACGAGGTAGCTGGATCCCAGCAGCACCAGCCCCATGCCAAAGGACTCCGTCCCGCTACCGCGAACGGCACTCTGCTGCCACAGCCGCAATCTCTGTCCTGCCGGTGCCGACAACCGCCCGCCCAGCGCCACCCGTCCCGCCCATTGCAGCAAGCCCAGCAGCAGCAGGATACCCCCCCAAGCAGACAGGCTTGAGTCAGGCCCAAGCCAGAGGATCCCGGCCAGAAGCGCCCCCAGCCAGTAGGCATGGGTCAGGAACACCCACCCATTGCCAACCCCGGACTTCTGCTGTAGCCACCAGGCCAGGATGCCAGTACTCAACAGCAAATGCCAAAAGCGAATTGCCGGATGGGGAAAGCTCAAAAGCAAGAGGGATCCGCCCAACCCCAACTGCGACACCTGCACCTGCCCCGAGAGCAACCCCCGCCAGATCAACAGGGATCCAGCCGCCCCGATTGGCCACAGCCTCGCTCCCCGCCATTGCAGCAAGCGGCGGCTCCAGGTGTAGGCCACCGCGCCGACAACCCCCAGATAGAGGATCCCGAGAACAACAGTAGGACGAAACTCCGACGGCCCCAGGCTCCAGAAGAGGTGCAGGCTGGAGAGAGCCAAAAAATGGGCCAATGTCTCGTAGAAAGCGGAACCCACCCCCAGCAAGCGAGCCCGTCGCCAAACCGCCAAGGGGATCCCTATGAGTAACCCCAAGGCAACAACCCGGATCCCCCACGGGATCCCCAGCCCGTCCAGCGCCCACATGTTGATCGGCAGCAGCAGCAGGGCAATAGCCTCCAGGGTTTGGCCTGTCAGACGCAGCCCTTCCTGCCGCCCCGCCCCCACCCCAAACGCCGCCGTATAGGCCAAGAGCACCCCGTACTGAGCTGTCGGGGAAAACTCTTCCCAGAGGCTGGCCGCCAGCACCCCCGAAGACACCACCACCAAAAACAGGCCCAAAAGCAGCAGCCAAGCCACGCTCAGCTCAGACAGCAAGTTGCGCAACAATACAGCCATCTCCGGGGGAGAGGAGGGCTCGCCGGTCAAGGACTCCGTCCCGCCAGCGCGAACAGGTTGGGGCTCTTCTCCCGGCGCGACAACCCCAGAGCCGGCCAAGCGAGCGTTTCTTTCCCGCACCATCTGCGGGATCCAAATCAAGTCAAGAGCTGACCGATCCCCAACAGCCCAAAAGTCAGCAGCCAGAGCAGCCCTGTGCGCCAGCGGCGCAGGTAAAAACGGTGCAGGCCGCAAAGGCCGAACAAACCCAAGATCCAGAGCACGTAGGCCGAGCCCAGGCTGGCCGGGATCCCGTTGCCGGGAGAGACTGCTGCTGCCTTCCGCTCTTCCTCCTCCGCTTGGCGCTCCAGCCGATACTGCTCCACCAGATGGCGAAATTGCTCTGGCGTCAGCAAACCCAGCTCCAGCCAGGCTTGCAACCCCCGCAAGACCTGCTGCCGGGATCTCGAAACGGTATCTTGGGAGCCCATCGCTGCATTCCCTGGGGATTAGTATGAAGAAATACCCAGTTGCTGAGGTGGGAAAAGCTAATGCTACGATAACGGAGCGTGCCTTTGGGCGCTAGCTACGGACGAGTTCAATACCGATCTGTGGTTCGCTCTGCCCCTTTTCTTCGCCCCTCCCCCCTGCCGCCTGTTTCTGAGAGCAACCGGCTTAAGATATTTTCCGGCAGTGCCAATCCCGCCCTGGCCCAGGAGGTAGCTCGATATTTGGGCTTGGATCTGGGCCCGATACTGCGCAAGCGCTTTGCCGATGGGGAACTGTACATCCAAATCCAGGAGTCGATCCGGGGTGCCGATGTCTACTTGGTGCAGCCCACCTGCCGCCCGGTCAACGATCACCTGATGGAGCTGTTGGTGATCATCGACGCCTGCCGCCGCGCCTCGGCCCGCCAGATCACCGCCGTCTTGCCCTACTACGGCTACGCCCGCGCCGACCGCAAAACCGCCGGACGGGAAGCCATCACCGCCAAGCTGGTGGCCAACATGATCACCCAGGCGGGAGCCCACCGGGTGCTGGCCATGGATCTCCACTCGGCCCAGATCCAGGGCTACTTCGACATCCCCCTCGACCACGTCTATGCCCAGCCGGTTCTGCAGGCCTACCTCAAAGAAAAAGGCCTGCTCGACGAGGATATTGTGGTCGTCTCTCCCGATGTAGGGGGAGTAGCGCGGGCTCGCGCCTTTGCCAAAAAACTCAAGGAAGCCCCGCTGGCGATTATCGACAAGCGCCGCCAGGCCCACAACGACGTGGAAGTCATGAACCTCATTGGCGATGTGCGCGGTAAAATCGCCATCCTTGTGGATGACATGATCGATACGGCGGGCACCATTTCCGAAGGGGCAAAGTTGCTGCGCAAGTCGGGAGCCAAGGCGGTTTACGCTTGCGCCATTCACCCGGTCTTTTCCGATCCCGCCATCGAACGCCTGCAGGGCGGGCTGTTTGAAGAGGTGATCGTCACCAACACCATCCCCATCCCTCCAGAGCGGCATTTTCCAGGCTTAACCGTCCTCTCGGTGGCGAGCGTGCTGGGAGAAGCGATCTGGCGCATTCACGAAGACAGCTCCGTCAGCAGCATGTTTCACTAAAGTTTCTCCAGAGCATCGCTAAAGTATAGATAGGGGGTGCAGAACGGGCGTACCTGGAGGGGATCCCTTGCTTTTTGCCCTGTGAAGACCAACTCAACAGGTACCCCCCATCTATCCTGATGGACTGGGTAGAGCTAGCTTCCCAGCCGAGTTTTTCCCATGTCGCCTCCCATTTCTAGGTCACCAAGATCCGTTGTGAACGGTTGTGTTGCCGGGCAGGCCGCCGCCAGGGAAGAGCTGTCCCTTCCAACTGAACTGAAGACAGAGTCCGCTGCGGCGCTGTACCCGCTGTTGCAATTGCTGGGGCAACTGCTGAACGTACCCTGGGTCTATCTAGAACTGGTCCAGCCGGGATCCCATTCCGACTCGCCTGCAAAAGGGATCCTCTACCCCAACCCCCAGCAGATCCCCGGCAACGAGCCGCCCAACCCCATCGGCGGATCTTGGCCCTTTCAGGAAGCCTTTCCCCTGCTGGATGAGGGAGGGAGGCGGCTGGCAACACTTTACCTGCTGGGGGAGCGCCCCCGCCAACTGAGCCTCCCCGAACGGGGACAGATCGACCTCATCGCCCTTAGCCTGCGACACATCCTGCTCCAGGCCCAGGAGCAGCGACAAGCCCTCGAGCAGCTCCAGACGCAACTGCAGCACAGCCGCAGCACCGCCGCCCGCTACCAGCCGATCTTCGAGAACGCCGTCGAAGGGATTTTTCAAACCACTCCAGAAGGGAAATATCTGGTGGCCAACCCGGCTCTGGCCCATATTTTCGGCTACGAATCCCCGGAAGATTTGATGCGCCACGTCTCCGATATCGGCACTCAGATCTACGGCGATCCAGAGCAGCGATCTGAGTTCGTACAGCGCATGCTGAAGGAAGGCCAGGTCGTGCACGCGGAGCAGCAGGTCTGCCGCAAGGACGGCAAAAAAATCTGGATTTCTTTAAACGCCCGCGCCCTGTACAACGAGCAGGGGGAGCCCCTCTATTTTGAAGGGTTTGTTACCGATATTACAGCCTCCCGCCAGCTTAAAGAACGGCAACAGCAACTGGAAGAAGCCCGCAGAGAGAGCGAACATCGTTTTTTGCAACTGGCTGAGAACAGCCAGCAACTGTTTTGGATTTCAACGCTCTGCGGCAAAGAGCTGATTTACGTCAGCCCCGCCTGTGAAGCCATTTGGGGCCTTTCCCCTGCAGAGGCCTACGCCAATCCCCAGGCCTGGATGCGCCGCATTCACCCTGACGATCGCTGGCTGTTCCCCGCCATTTTTCAAGCCCAACTTCAGGGCCAACCCACCGATGTGGTTTTTCGCCTCTGCCGCCCCGATGGCCGCCTCCTCTGGCTGCGAGAACGCACCTTTCCCATCCTCGACAAAGAGGGCAAGGTCTACCGGGTGGCAGGGATCGCCGAAGACATCACCGAGTCCAAGCAACTGGAAGCCGAACGTCGTCGTATAGAGCAAGCCTGGCAACAGAGCGCCAATCATTTCCGGCAGATCTTTGAGCTGGCTCCCAACGGCATTGCTCTGGTGGATCTGCAGGGGCGATTTATCCAGGTCAACGAGGCCTTTGCCCAGATCGTCGGCTACACCCCCGAAGAGTTGCAGCGTCGGCAACAACTGGACATCCTCCACCCCGACGATGTCAACCAACTGCTGGCGGCTAACGAGGCTCTCTTGACACGCAAAGTCTCCATCAGCCAGCGGCAGATTCGCTACATCCACCGTTCCGGCCAAGTTGTCCATGTGCTGTTCCAGGCCGCCCTGCTTACCGATGGAGCCGGCCAGCCCACCCAGTTTCTCAACCAGGTGATCGACATCAGCGCCCGCGTCGAGGCAGAAGTGGCCCTCAAAGAAAGCGAAGAACGCTTCCGCCAATCCTTTGAGTGGTCCCCCATCGCCAAGGCCATGACCCACCTGGATGGCACCTATTTTCAAATCAACGCCGCCTTTACCGAAACCCTGGGCTACACCCTAGAAGATCTCGAGGGGAAAACCGTCCTCGACATCACCCATCCCGACGACATCGCCGTCACCTTGGAGAGCACCAACCGCCTGCTGGCCGGCGAGGTGCACCACTGCGAACAGGAGCAACGCTACATTCACAAGAACGGGCAAATTGTCTATGCCCTTCTCCGCATCACCCTGGTGCGCACCGCCCAAGGGGATCCCAGCTACTTTCTCAGCCAAATTTTGGACATTACCGAGCGCAAGCAAGCCGAGGCAGCCCTTCGCCAAAGCGAGCTGAGTTTGCGGGGCATCTTTGAGCAGTCGGCCCTGGGCATTTCCATCGTCGATAGGCAGGGCCGTTACCTCAAGGTGAACCCCGCCCTGGAAGAGATCCTTGGCTACAGCGGCGCCGAATTGGTCAACAAGAGCTTCTGCGACCTCACCCACCCGGACGACCTCGAGGAAGATTGGCGACTCTTCCAGGAAGTTTTGAACGGCCAACGGGATCGCTACCACCTGGAAAAACGCTATATCCACCGCAGCGGCAAGGTGGTTTGGTGTCGCCTGGCAGTCTCAGCAGTGCGGGATCCCGAAGGCAAAAACCTCTTCATCATCGGCATCTCTGAAGACATTACCGAAGAAAAACGGGCGGAGCTGCAGATTCAGGCGGCCCTGCAGGAAAAAGAGATTCTGCTGCGGGAGATCCACCACCGCGTCAAAAATAACCTGCAAATCATCTCCAGCCTGCTGCGGCTCCAGGCGGATCAAATCAAAAGCCACAAGTATGCCCGCGTTTTTAAGGACGCCGGCAGCCGCATTCAGGCGATGTCTTTGATCCACGAGGGCCTGTACCAGTCCAACAACCTGGCTGCTGTGGATTTGAGGCAGTACCTCCACAATTTAATTTCTAATCTTTTCCACTCCTACGGCGTGAACCCCGAGATCATTCGCGCCAGCATCCGCGCCGAAGGGATCCGCCTCAACCTCGATGAGGCAGTTTTGTGTGGCCTGATCATCAACGAGCTGGTCACCAACAGCCTCAAATACGCCTTTCCCAAAGGCCGCAGCGGCCAGATCGACGTCCACTTTAAGCAAACCCGTACTTATACTCAGTTGCGCGTCTCTGACAACGGCATTGGCCTGCCCAGCAACTTCGATTTCAAGGAAACTCAATCTTTGGGTTTACAACTGGTTGCAACTCTCACCGATCAGCTCCAGGGCAAGATAGAATTGAGAAACAAGTCGGGTACCACTTTCATCATTACCTTTCCGAGGAGCCAGCCTTGAAGAAAGTTCCCATGCTTGCCAAAGGCAGCATTCTGGTTGTCGAAGACGAGAAGATCATCGCCAAGGATATCGCCAACGTCCTGAAAAAATTTGGCTATGCGGTGCCGGCCATCGCGTCCTCTGGCGAAGAAGCGATCCGATGGCTGGAGGAAATGTCGGTGGACTTGGTCTTGATGGACATCGTTTTGAAAGGGGATCTCGACGGTATTGAAGCCGCCAAGCGGATCGCCGAGCGCTTCAACATTCCGGTGGTGCACCTGACGGCCTACGCTGATGAGGACACTCTCTCTCGCGTTAAGGAGACACAGCCTTTTGGCTACATCATCAAACCTTTCAAAGAGCGGGAGCTCTACACCGCCATCGAAATTGCCTTGCACAACCACCGGCAGAGCCTAGAAAGCCGCAGGCTGGAGGAGAAAAGGCTGGAGGAGCTGCGACAGAAGCTGCAGCAGTTGCAGCAGTTTGCAGAGGTCAAGGGCACTTTGTTCAAGAAGTTCTTGCAAGATCTGAGTGAGCCCCTCTCGAACCTCAAGTTTGCCCTAGGATTGCTCAAGGAGGCAGAGTCGGAGCAGAAGCGGCAGCACTACCTACGGGTGCTGGAGGAAGAGTTTCACCGCGAGCTGGAACTGATTCATCAGACTTCTAACCTGGAAGATTTGCTAAACCTGGAAAATGTCGGCCTGCTGAGCCAGTTTAGCTTGTTGCGGGCCCAGGAGCCCAGCCGGAGTCGCCTGCTAGAAGGGGAGAAGCCGCCAGCCACAGCTACGGCTACCCTCTCCGAGCCCCCCGCAGCGGCGGCCTGTCCTGCCCCGCCGCCCAGCCCTGCCGCTGCCGAGGAGGCGATTACAGTGCCGCGGGCGACGCTGCGCCCCCTCAACCAAACTCAGTTGGCAGAGCGGCTGGGGGTGGTGGTCTCCGCCATCACCTACTGGAAGTTCAAGAGTGGGTTTCCCGAGTGGAGCCGCAGCCGGGATCCGGACGGCATTGCTTGGCACTACTCGCCCGATTCCAAGCGCTTTTCGCCCGTGCCTTAGCTAGCGCTGCACGACTTCCAGGCGCACCGGCGCCAGCCCCGAGCGCACCATCCCCAGGGCCTCCGCCGCCCGCAGGGAAAGGTCGATGATCCGACCGGGGATGAAGGGGCCGCGATCGTTGATGCGCACGACAGCCTGGCGCCCGTTGTCCAGGTTGGTTACCCGCACCTCGGTGCCGAAGGGGAGGGTGGGATGGGCAGCTGTCATCTCGTGGCGGGTGGGGTGCAGGTCATACCAGGAGGCGATCCCTTCTTGCACAGGCCCGACCACTCGGACAGAGTCCGGTTGCGCCTGGGCCTGAGTTTCTGATCGGCGGGCAGCGGTGGCTTTGGCGGCAGTCAGGGTGGCCGGCTGGGGCAGGGCCGAAGGGGCAAGAGGAGGGGCATCCAGCAGCAGACGGCGCAGACGATTGGCAGCCAAAACCGCTGTATCCACCGGGCGTTGGTTATCCAGCAGCAGCACTCCTTCGTCGATGCGCAGCAATTCCTCGTCGTTTACCCGAACCGCGTAGAGGGGATCCCCGGATTGGGGCTCTGCCCAAGCCAGAGTAATGGTCGTGTCCTTCAGGGATCCCTGGGCCATTTGGTTGAGCCGGGCCACGAGGGAGCTGGCCCGCAGCAGCGGCGACTCCAACCCGGGCTGCTCGACAAAGCTGACAACGGGGAGATCCCGAACGTAGACGGTGACCACCTGCCGCCCGTCCATCTGGTAGTCGTAGAGGGTGGAGACAGGCTGGCTGGACGACTGCTGCTGTTCGCCGATCTTGAGGATGGGCTCTTCCATTGGCCGAGAAGGGATTGCCCGGCGAGCCAGGGAAAGAGACTGCGAGTGTTGGGGGTTCAAGGTGCCGAGTTTGGCTGGCGGGGGAGCGTTGGGTTGGGGGGGAGAGACAAGGTCAGTTGCCGGGGAGAGGGAGTGGGTTTTGGGGGATAGCTGGGTTGCTCTGGCACTAGGGGAGCCGCTGCGAGTTGAGGCTTGCGCCCGCGAGGTTGGGCTGCCCAACATACCTGCCGGCAAGCTGAAGGCCGTAACACAGAGACAGCCGACCAAGCCCACTTGGCGGGCGGGAGCCAGTCCCTGTCCAAGCCGCTTCCAATTTCGCATGAGGCCGCGCTCCTCTCGAAACTCCTGTACAACGTCCAATGCGACAGTAAAACAGAAGTTAATGTACCATAGGTTTCGAAGTTGACAAGCTTGCCCGGCCAAGGGCAAAAGCCCAAGTCCCGTCAGCATAAGGATTTTCGGCATCTTGGACTACCGCTCAGCAGGGGTTGACATTGAACTCGGACGCGCTTTTGTCAAGGGGATCCGGGAGCGCGTTGAAGGCTCTCAAGCTCAGTCTTCAGGTTCTTCAGGAACCTTGGGCGGCATCGGCGGCTTTGCCGGCTTGTTGGAGCTACCGGCGGGCTACCGGGCCCCGGTTCTAGTTGCCGGCACTGATGGAGTGGGCACCAAGCTGGAGATCGCCCAGCAGTGGGGGCAGCACCGCGGCGTGGGCATCGACCTGGTGGCCATGTGTGTCAACGATGTGCTGACGGTGGGGGCCAGGCCGCTGTTTTTCCTGGACTACATTGCCACCGGCAAGCTGGAGCCGGAAGCGCTTTGGCAGGTGATCGACGGCATCTTGGAGGGCTGCCAGGAGGCCGGCTGCCAACTCCTGGGGGGGGAGACGGCAGAGATGCCGGGGTTTTACCCGCCCGGCAAGTACGACCTGGCGGGTTTTTGCGTCGGGATCGTCGAGAGGGCAGACGTTCTCGACAGCTCGCGGGTGCAGCTTGGGGATCGGTTGTGGGCCTTGCCCAGCAGCGGGTTGCACAGCAACGGCTTTAGCCTGGTGCGGCGCATTGTGGCCGAGCGGGGCTGGCCTTGGGATCACCAACCCCCTGGCTGGGATCGGCCTTTGGCGGAGGTCTTTCTCACTCCCACCCGCATCTATGTCCAGGCAGTGCAGCGGCTGCAGGCAGCAGGGATCCCCCTCCACGGCATGGCCCACATCACCGGCGGCGGCATCCCAGAAAACTTGCCCCGCTGTTTGGCTCCGGAGCAGGCGGCGCGGCTAGAGCCCCACAGTTGGCCCATCCCACCGGAGTTTCTCTGGCTGCAGGAGCAAGGCCAAGTGGAGACCTTGGAGATGTTCAACACCTTCAACCTGGGGGTAGGCTATGTGCTGGTGATCCCTCCTGAGGCGGAAAATCGGCTGAGATCCCTGCTCCCCGAAGCCTTTCCCATTGGCGAGGTGGTGCCGGCCCGCCCAGGGGAGAGCCGGGTCTTGGGGCTGGAGGAGTGGGGATCCTTGGTACCTTGAGTCCCCACCAAAGGGGGGAAGGAGCTGGCTGTGTTTGCGGATCCCTGCCGCTGCTGTGCTAAGTTTGCTGATGGCCTCGGCGCTGCTGCCTCTGTTGCTCTCAACCTCCGCCTATTTCACAAGAGAAGGGCTGCGCGCTTTCCCATCTCCGGACTTGGGCTGTTGGCCAACTCCCGCTGACCCTCTAGGTTAGGAGCCGCCGATGACAGGTTTATCCACTGCTCCTGCAACCAAGGCTGCCATCGAAGTGGAACATCTGAGCAAAACCTACGGCAGCTTTACGGCCATCCGCGACATCTCTTTCCAGGTCAACGCCGGCGAGATCATGGGGTTTCTGGGGCCCAACGGCGCCGGCAAAACCACTTCTATGCGCATTTTGGCTGGCTATTTGCCTGCCAGCGAGGGGACGGCGCGGGTGGCCGGGTTCGATGTGCATGAAAACCCTATGGCGGTGCGGCAGCGCATCGGCTACCTGCCAGAAAACCCGCCCCTCTACCCGGACATGACGGTGGAGAGCTACCTGGACTTTGTCGCCCAGATCAAACGGGTCAGCGCCGGGGATCGGCCGCGACGGGTGGACGAGGTGATCCGCCGCTGCAGCCTGGAAGACAAGCGCCACACCTTGATCCGCAAGCTCTCCAAGGGGTACAAGCAGCGGGTGGGCCTGGCCCAGGCCCTGGTGCACGACCCGCCGGTGATCATCCTGGACGAGCCCACGATTGGGCTGGATCCCAAGCAAATTATCGAGGTGCGCAACCTCATCAAGAGCCTGGCAGGAGAGCACACCATCATCCTCTCCACCCACATCCTGCCGGAGGTGAGCATGACCTGCGACCGGGTGGTGATCATCAACCGCGGCCAGGTGGCGGCCATTGGCACGCCCGCCGAGCTGACGGCCCAGCTTCAGGATCGGCAGCAGGCGAAGCTGGTGGTGGGCGCTCCTGAGGAAACGGCCATCCGAGCGGCCCTGCAGAACCTGCCCCAGGTGGAGGTGGTGAGCTTGCAGGCCCTGGGATCCGATCCCCCTCGCTGGCAGGTGCACCTGAAGAGCCATGTTTCTGCAGAAGGCTGGATCCCGGAGGTGGCCAGGGCCCTGGTACAGGCGGGGATCGACCTCTACGAGATCGGCCGTCCCCAGGCTTCTTTGGAGGAGATTTTCCTGCAGCTCACTACCCAAGAGGGATCCGAAGGCGCGTTGGAGGAAGCGGCATGAACGGCGTGGTTGCCATTTTTCGCAAAGAGCTGCGCGGCTACTTCACCTCCCCCATTGCCTACGTGGTGGCGGCGGTGTTCTGGGGACTGGCGGGGTTTTTCTTCGTCAACATCTTGGTGCGGGTGATCAACTTCTCGCAGCAGGTGGATCTCTTTGCCCAGTTTGGCCAAGAGAACCCTTTTGATGCCGCCACCATCCTGTCGCAGCAGTTTCTCAATCTGCTGGGCACGCTTTCCTTATTTTTATTGCCCATCTTTACCATGAGCTCCTACGCCGAGGAGCGGCGGCGGGGCACCATGGAGCTCTTAGCCACTTCCCCCATCACCAACCTAGAGGTGGCCCTGGGCAAGTGGCTGGCGGTCTGGGTGTTTTTCATCACGCTGCTGCTGCCGCCGCTGGTCTACCACGTGCTGGTGCTGAGTAGCGCCAACCCAGCAGTGGACTACCGCCTGACCCTGATGGGCTATGTGGGGCTTGCTCTGCTGGCCGGCAGCGTCATGGCCCTGGGGTTGTTCATCTCTTCCCTGACCGACAGCACCCTTATTGCGGCGGTGGCTACCTTTGGGCTGATCCTGCTGCTCTGGGTCATCGACGCGGCAGCCGGCCAGGAGAGCAACTGGATTGCCGCCACTCTGAGGCATGTCTCGCTGCTGCAGCAGTACAGCAACTGGGTGCAAGGGATCCTCAGCAGCAGCAGTGTTGTCCTTTTCCTCAGCATCATCGTGCTGGGGCTGTTTGCCACGGTGCAATCGGTGGAAAGCCTGCGCTGGCAGCAGAGCTAGGGTTGCGTTGGGAGGAGTGCGGTGATGAAAGCTTGGCAGGCATTGGCAGATTGGACGGGGATCGTCGGCCTTGGCGTCGTGGCCATCGGCCTGCTGGTGGGAGCTGCCCTCACCGGCTGGACGGCGGTGCCCCTGAGCCTGATGGCCACGGGCTTGGCCCTGGTGGTGGTTTGGGGCCTCACCCACCGGAAGGAAGTGAGCCTGTTCCTGGGCCTGCGCTCCACCCAGACCAACGCCAACATCCTGGTGGCGGCGGCGGCGATGGCCGTGATCTTGGTGTTGCTCAACGTCGTGGCGGTGCGCTACGACCTGCGCCTGGATCTCACGGAAGAGGGGCTGTTTACCCTCTCCCCCCAGACGCGGCAATTGGTGCAAGGGCTGGCCCAGCCAATGAAAGTCTGGGTGGTCACCACCGCCCCCGATCCCAACCTGCGGGAACAGCTGGAGCGCTACCGCCGCCTCAACCCCGAGCGCTTCCAGTTTGAGTTTGTGGATCCCAACCGCGATCCCCTCACTGTCCAGCGGCTGCAGGTTACCCAAAATAACACCCTGGTGGTCGAATCGGGCAATAACCGCCAACAACTGCCCCAGCCGCCCGCCCCTGAGCTGGAGAGTAAGCTCACCCCTGTGCTGGCCAAGGTGGTTAACCGCGGCGAAGTGGTGGCCTATTTTGTACAGGGGCATGGGGAGGTGAGCCTGGAAGCTCGCGAGGGCACCCCAACCCTGGCCCAGGCGGTGGCAGCCCTCGGCCAGGAGGGCTACCGGGTGGAGCCGCTGAACCTGGTGCAGTCGCAGATCCCAGAGGAGGCGGATGTGTTGGTCTTGGCAGGGCCGCAGCGGGCTCTCTTCCCCGGCGAGGTGGAGAAGCTGCAGGACTACCTGGCCAAAGGGGGGCGGCTGCTGCTCTTGATTGGGCCACGGGTGGATGCCGGCCTGGATCCCTTGCTGGAGGAGTGGGGCGTGGTTTTGGGGGATGACTTCATCATTGAGGTGAGCAGCGTCAGCCAGCTTTTGGGCACGGGGCCGGCGGTGGCCCTGGTTACCACCTACGGGGATCACCCCATCACCGCTCCCCTGGCAGAACAGCGGCTGATGACCCTCTTCCCCCTGGCCCGTTCTGTAGACACTGAGGTCCGCGAAGGGATCCAGGCCACGCCTCTGCTGCGCACCAGCCCGCAGAGCTGGGGAGAGACCAGCCCCAACCTAGAGGCCGGCCCGCTGCAATTTGACCCGGATCAAGACAAGCCCGGCCCCCTGACCCTGGGCGTAGCCCTGACCCGCCAGGTGAAAGGCGATCAGAAGACCTCAGAATCCCAGGAGGGGCCGACCGAGGCTCGGCTGGTGGTGATCGGCAACGTCAACTTTGCCCTCGACGGCAACCTGAGGCAGCAGGGGAACCGCGATCTCTTCCTCAACACCCTCAACTGGCTCACTGAGCGAACCGAACAGATCTCCATTCGCCCCAAATCCATCACCGACCGCCGTCTTGCCGTGACCGGCCAGAACTTCCGCTGGCTGGTGCTGGGATCGACGGTGCTCCTGCCGCTGGTGGCGTTGGGATCGGGGGCCGTGCTCTGGTGGCAAAGACGATAGGGCCAAGGAGGACGAGCATGTTCAAGCGCAGCACCTGGATTCTCTTGGGCTTGGCAGTGGCTGCTCTGCTGGGGTATTTCCTCTTTGACAACTTCCAGCAACTGCGCCAGCAGCAGCAAGCGGAGCGGGCGCGGCTTTTCCACTTTGCCCCCGACACCATTGCCCGCATCGAGATTCGCCAGCAGCAAGAGGGGGAACCGGAGGAAATCCTTTTGGAGCGCACTCCTGAGGCAGAAGAGGGATCCCGTTGGCGCATTATCCGTCCCATCCAGTCGGCGGCGCTGGACTTCCCGGTGGAGCAGTTGCTCAACAGCTTCTCCCGCCTCACGCCTCAAATCACGCTGGAAGGGGCTGAGGATTTGGCGGCCTTCGGCCTAGATAAGCCGCGCCACCAGATCGCCCTCTTCCCCCAAGAGGGGGATCCCTACCGCCTGGACATTGGCAACGACAACTTCGACGGCTCCGGCTTCTACGCCAGGCCAGAAGGGGGAGAGGTGGTGCTCTTGGCCAGCACCCAGAAGGGATCCCTCTTGCCTTCTCTGCTGGCTTTGCGGGACAAAACTCTGCTGCGCTTTGACACAGCGGCGGTGAAGTCTCTGCAGGTGCAGTTGGCCGAGGCAGAGCCAGAGGTCGTTCGCTTGGAGCGACAAGAAAATACGTGGCAGATCGTCGAGCCCCGCGAGCTGCCTGCCGATGACCTGAACGTCGACCGTCTGCTCAATACGTTGTCTCGCCTGCAAGCGGTGGAGTTTCCGGCTGAAACCAAAGCGGAGCTGGCTCCTTATGGTCTGGAGAAGCCTTCTGCCCAGCTAACCGTTGAGCTCAAGGATGGCAAGACCCTGACTGTGGCCTTGGGAGCGGAAAAAGAGGGCCAGGTGTACGTCATCACCTCCGAGCACCCGGCGGTGGCCACCCTCCTCACCAGCACCGCCGACATTCTCCGCTCCGACTTCGAGGAGCTGCGGGATCACCGCATCGCCCGTCTCAACCCCAACCAGGTGGGCCCAGTTACCCTGGAATCCCAAGGGGAGCGGGTTACCCTCAATCCTCTGCCCCAGGAGAAGGGATCCCTGGATCTGCGCTGGGAAAATCCGGAGCAACCGGGCCAGCCGGTCAACCTCAGCTCCCTCTTCTCCAGCCTCAATGCCGCCCGCGCCAAGGAGTTCCTGCCGGAGACGGATCCAGACGCCCAAAAAGCCTTGGCCGAGCCAGATCTGAAGCTGACCTTTGAGGCCAAGGGCGAGGACGGTCGGGATCCCTTGAGGTTGAGCTTGACGTCTGCCGGCCTGCGTGCCTATGTACAAAGCAGCTATCAGCCGGATATTGCCGTCATCGACCTCAGCACCTTCAACAGCGTGGAAACCGAAGTGAACCGCTTGCTGGAGGGCAAAGCGGAGGAGACAAGGGACCAACGGGGAGGGTCTTCCTCAGGCTCCTAGCGGTGGCCGGCGGGCTTTTCTTAGCTGGCAGAGGCGGTGGTTGTCTCTTCTTTGGCTGAGGCTGCTTTTTTCAGAGCCTCGCCCTGGATCGTCAACACCGAGCAGGGGGCCCGGTGGAGCACGTAGTTGCTGACGCTGCCCAAAAACAGCTCGCTCAGGCCGGAGTGGCCGCGGCGGCCCACCACAATCAAGTCCGCCTTCCAAGAGCGGGCCAAGTCGCAGATGACCCGACCGGGGTTGCCGTAGTTGAGGCGGTACTCGGCGCGAACTCCCTGCTCAGCGGCTTTCTCCACCAGCGAGCGCAGGTAGTCCATCTGGTTTTGCTCGAAGATGGCACACTGCTCCCGATAAGACTGCCACAGCTCAGCGCTGATGGTGGAGCTGTAATCCACCCCCAAGATCATGGGCGGCTCTGGGGCACCGGGCTCTTCCTGGGACAAAACATGGAGGATCATCATCTCGGCCTGCATGGCCTTGGCCAGTTGGACGGCCTTTTGAAACACTCCCTGGCTCAGCTCCGACCGATCCACCGCCACCAAAATCCTGCTGAACATACCGACTTCCTCCAAATGGCTAACAGATGGGCAAAAGAC
Source organism: Synechococcus sp. RC10A2 (assembly GCF_047502605.1). NCBI lineage: Bacteria > Bacillati > Cyanobacteriota > Cyanophyceae > Synechococcales > Synechococcaceae > Synechococcus > Synechococcus sp. RC10A2. The sequence continues at coordinate 17,706 of NZ_JANSHP010000086.1, read as the reverse complement.
AAGGCTTGACTTCGGTTTCGACTCCAAGTTCCTTTTTTCTTTGCCCTCATCTATCTGTGTTGTAAAAGAACTGGGCGAGAAAACCGCGGGCATCTCGGATGACCTGTCGGATTGGCAATGAAAGTTCAGAGATCTTGACACAGGTCAGAACTCATCCTCCTGGGCTGTCCACTCTAACACCGCCTGCGCAGCAGTTCCAGCGTCAGGGTGGGGATCCGCCGTTCCTGCCCCGCCCAGGTGCCCAAAGAGCCAGGGGTGGGATAGCCGATGTCGTCGGTTACCGGCAGGCCGTTGCGAGCAGCCATCACCTGAGCCAGCTCAAGGGCAGGGCCATTGTAGTTCACGTAGGGATCGTTCTGGCAGGAGTGGGTAGAAAGGACAAATCGGGGTCGAATCTGGGCCAAACTCGCCAACAACGCTTGTGTCTCCGGCTCGGAGCCTGGGGCCGCTCCCGGCGGATAGCGAGCTTCCAAAGAAGCCGCGATCCAATCTTGCGTGGGCAGATTGCGGTTGAGATCCACGCCGTTGGCGTTGAGCCGTTGCCCTAGGGCACAGCCATCCGGGTTCAGGCATGGGATCGCCCAAAGCGCAGCCCTGCCCTCCAAGGATCTCCATTTCCCAGAAGCCACATAGCGCTCGATCAGGGCATAGCCTTCCACCTCATCGCCATGTACGCCGCCGACCAGCAGCAAGGGGCGGATCCCCTGGGTGAGCTGCCAAAGGTAAATGGGACGCCCCTGCACCGAGTGGCCGATCACTTGCAGAGATGCCAAGGGCTCACCGGCGCCCAGTCTTGGCAACATAGGGGATCCCAGCAAAACTTGCACCGCTAGAACGGAATATCGTCCGGCTCCGCTGGGGAAGCCCCCCCTCCTTCAGAGGAGTCCACAGTTGCAGACTCACCCATCCCCGTCAGAGAGAGAACCCGCGCCGATCCCAGTTGGTGGACGCGACGCGCGGTGATCTCGGCCAACTTTTCCTTACGCCCATCCCGCTCCACCACATTCATGTGCAGTTGGCCCTCCACCGTGATCTGATCCCCCACGCGGCAGGTGTCCACCACCCGCTGGGCCAGCTCTCCAAAAAAGGCAACCCGCACTTGGTACGGTGGCTCCTCTGGGCGCAAGCTGGGAAAGCGCAGCACCAGTGAGGTAACGGCCAGGTTGTCGGGAGTGTAGCGCAGCTCCGGCTCGCTGGCCACTTCCCCCATCAAGACAATCGAGTTCATGACAGAGCCACTGTAAAGTCTATTGGGGCGTTAAAAGAAGGCAGCTCAACTACCTTTACCATGCCTCCAGACCCGGATCCCGTCAACCTAGTTCACGCGCAGAGTCATGTAGCGCAGGATGCTCTCGTTGATGCGCAGATTTTTCTCCCAGGTGGCCACTGTCCTTGGCTCGGCCTCGTAGTTGAACTGGATGTAGAGGCCTTCCTTGAACTTCTTCATCTCAAACCCGGCAAAGCGGCGCTTGCCTCTGTTGGTAATTTCCAGGCCAGTTGCCCCGTTTTCTCGTAGGAGCGATTCCTGCTCGGTGAGGAGTTGTTGCAAGGGTTCGTCCGAGAGGTCGGGGCGCACGATCAGCATTGTCTCATAGGCGCGGGGCATGGAAGCCAGTTCTCCTTGGGAATCCAAATCAAAAGGTGCAGTAGGCTATCCTAGCTTCTCTTTGCGACAATCGAAAAGGGCCACAGCTCAATTCTCCACCCCTCTGCAGCGACAAAAGCAAGCCTCTTCACAAGAGGGGATCCGTTGTCCGATACAATAGGGGATACTTCGATAGCTGCCGGTTGGCTTAGCCAAGACACTCTCAGTCGATCGATATCTAGGGTTCCAAGCATGAGCGCAGATGAAGTTTACAGCCGTGTTCGCAAGATCGTGTCCGATCAACTAGGCGTAGAGGACGACAAAGTAACCCTGGAAGCTAATTTCCAGAACGACCTAGGAGCCGACAGCCTCGATACGGTGGAGCTGGTCATGGCCTTCGAGGAGGAGTTCGATCTGGAAATCCCCGATGAAGATGCGGAGGGCATTGCCACTGTGCAGGATGCCGTCAACTACATCCTCTCTAAGAAAGCTGCCTAGCCTGGGAGAGGGCAATTCTGCCGGCTTGCCTTCCTTCTAACCGGAGGGTACCGCGTCGAAACTGCTCATGGTTGTCGTGGATCCTGCCGCCGCTCCTATGTCCATCCCATCCAACTTCCATCGCCGTGTTGTCATCACGGGGCTAGGGGCGATAACCCCCCTTGGCAATTCTCCTGGCGAGTTCTGGCAGGGCTTGCTGGCAGGGCGCTCTGGCATTGGGCCAATTACCCACTTCGACGCCTCCCGCCACGAGTGCCGCATTGCTGGGGAGGTGAAGGGGTTTGATCCCCTCGACTACCTAGATCGCAAGGATGTCAAGCGCACTGACCGCTTTGTCCACCTGGCGTTGGCTGCCACTCAGCAGGCCCTAGAGGATGCCCAATTTCGGATTACCCATCTCAATGCTGAGCAGGTGGGGGTGGTGCTGGGCAGCGGCATCGGCGGCATCCGGGTCTTGGAAGAGCAGCAGACCATTTATCTCCAGAAAGGGCCAGATCGCTGCAGCCCCTTTATGGTGCCGATGATGATTGCAAATATGGCAGCAGGCCACGTGGCCATTCACTTTGGCGCCAAGGGGCCCAATTTCTGTACGGTAACAGCCTGTGCTTCCGGCTCCAACGCCATTGGTGATGCCTTCCGGCTCCTGCAGCGGGGAGAGGTACAGGCTGTGATTGCGGGGGGTACGGAGGCAGCCGTAACCCCTCTGTCGGTGGCCGGGTTTAGCGCCATGAAAGCTCTTTCCACCCGCAACCACGCCCCGGAGCAGGCCTGCCGGCCCTTTGACCGGGATCGGGATGGCTTTGTCATGGGGGAAGGGGCAGGGATCCTGCTGCTGGAGGAGCTGGAGCATGCTCGCGCCCGCGGCGCCAAGATCTATGCCGAGATCGTCGGCTACGGCCTCACCTGCGACGCCCACCACATCACCAACCCCGCCCCCGCTGGCGAAGGTGCCGCCCGTGCGATGCGGCTAGCCCTTAAAGATGCCGGGATCCAGCCTGACCAGGTGCAGCACATCAACGCCCATGCCACCGGCACGCCTGTGGGGGATGTTGCCGAGGTGCAGGCCATCAGGGCAGTTTTTGGTGAGCATGCCCCTCGCCTAGCCATCAGCGCCACCAAGTCCATGACGGGCCATTTGTTGGGGGGAGCAGGCGGCGTTGCCACCGTGGCGACGGCCCTGGCCATCCACCACGGCTGGGTTCCCCCTACCCTCAACCTGGACAACCTCGACCCCGAGTGCGAGGGGCTGGACTTTGTCCCCCACAGGGCACGGCAGATGGCCGTTGACGTGGCCCTGGTCAATGCCTTCGGGTTTGGGGGGCATAACGTGACCCTGGCCCTGCGCCGCTACTCTTCCAACTAAGGGATCCTGCCCATGTCCACTTCTGAAGGCTCCGCCCCCTCTGTTCGCCAGCAGGCCCTGGCCGCCTTGACGGCGGAGCTGACGCAGCAGGGCCATCCCCCTGAATACGCCCAGCACATGGCGGCGGCAGTGATTTTTCAGGCCGATCTGGATCTCTGCGCCGCCCAGTTGGCGCGGCTGCTGAGTTGGCTAAAGCAAAACCATCCGCAGCTCTATCCAGAGGCAGTGCAACTGGTGGATGCCACCCGCGAGGAGTTTGAGCGGCGAGTTCAAAGGGGGTAGTGGCGGGGATCCCAGCGTTAGGATAGGGAGAGTACCCCTCATTCCTGATTTTGCCGATGGCGCCAAAAAGCGAGGTCGAGGGAGTCCCTGTAATGGCCCCTGCAGAGGCGCCGCACCCTGGGGAAGAAACCCAGCCAGCCAAGCCCGCTGTGGAGGATAGGCCCTCAGAATTGGCTGGGAACGGATCCCTGCTGCTCCAAGTAGGGGGGATGAGTTGTGCTGGCTGCGTCCGGACCGTTGAGCAGCTGCTCCTAAGCCAGCCTGGAGTGGTCAAGGCCAGGGTTAACTTGGTTACCGAGTCGGCCCTTGTGGAATTTGCCCCCGGGATCCAGCCTGACCCAGAACAGCTGGCCCGGATCTTGACAGAGGCGGGGTTTCCCAGCACTTTTCCCCAAAATCAGGCCCCCTTGGTAGCGGGCGAAAAGGCCCTGGACGCGCCCGCGGATCCCCTGGCCCGGCAGCGGCGGCAAACCCAAGACCAAATTCGCCAGGCCCTCGCCGCCGCTTTTTTGCTGCTGGTCTCTGCCGCTGGCCACCTGGATCTGTTCACCCGTTTGGGCTTGCCCGTTCTCAACGACGTCTGGCTGCACTGGGGGTTGGCGACGTTGACTTTTCTTGGCCCAGCTCGGGGCATTGTCCTGGACGGCTGGCGGGCGGCGCGGCGGCTGGCCCCCAACATGAACACGCTAGTTACCCTGGGATCCGGATCCGCCTACCTGGCCAGTCTGGTGGGGTTGCTGGCCCCGCAGGTGGGCTGGGAGTGCTTCTTTGAAGAGCCGGTGATGCTGCTCAGCTTCATCCTGCTGGGGCGGGCCCTGGAACAGCAGAGCCGTCTGCGGGCGGCCAGCAGTTTGCAATCGCTGCTCAGCCTGCGCCCCAGCGTTGCTTGGCGAGTCCGACCCTCTCAACGGTCAGGATCCCCAGCCGAAGACCTGAGCAAAGGCGAGCTGGCGGCAGAGCAGTGCCCCGTGGAACAGGTGCAGGTGGGAGACTGGCTGCAGGTGCGGGCTGGCGAGCAGATCCCGGTGGATGGGGAAGTAATTGCCGGCCAGGCCACGGTGGACGAGGGCATGCTCACCGGGGAATCCCTACCCGTGCTCAAACAGCCAGGGGATCCGGTCGTGGCCGGGACGGTCAACCAATCGGGGCTGCTGCTGTGCCAAGCTACGCGCACCGGCAAAGACACCACCCTGGCCCAGATCATCCGCTTGGTGGAAGAAGCCCAGGCCCGCAAGGCCCCCATCCAGGGCCTGGCCGACCGGGTGGCCGGCTACTTCACCTACGGGGTGGTGGTGCTGGCCCTTCTCACCTTCGCCTTCTGGTACTGGGTTGGGATCCCCTTGTGGGGCAGCGAGCTCCTGAGGGGGGTCGGCCTTCACTCCCCTCTGCACCTGGCGGATCACCCGCCCCACCCCACCCCTCTGCTCCTCAGCCTTAAGCTGGCCATCTCGGTGCTGGTGGTGGCCTGCCCCTGTGCCCTCGGATTGGCGACGCCGACGGCCATTCTGGTGGGCACCGGCCTGGGCGCGGAGCGGGGGCTGCTCATCCGCGGCGGCGATGTCCTGGAGAAAACCCACCGCCTGCAAACGGTTGTCTTCGACAAAACCGGCACCCTCACCCAGGGGGATCCGCACCTAACAGATTGCCTGGCCCTCGACCCCTCTCTGGATCCGGCTCGGCTGCTGCAACTGGCGGCCACGGTGGAAAGCGGCACCCGCCATCCCCTGGCCCAGGCCATTTTGGGGGCCCTCCGCGAGCGAGGACTACCCCTGCTCTCTGCCGACGAGTTTTACACTCAGCCAGGCCTGGGGGCCTCGGCGCGGGTGGAAGGGCAAGAGGTCATCTTGGCCTCCTTAGAGGGGCTGGCCGCCCTAGGGATCCCGATTTCCCCGCAAGCGCAGGCCCAAGCCCAGGCGCTGCTACAAGCTGGCAAAACGGTGGTGGGGGTGGCCGTGGCGGGATCCCTGGTGGGGCTGTTGGCGGCCCAGGATCCCTTGCGGCCTGATGCCCAGGCAACGCTGCAACAGCTCCAGAAAATGGGCCTACAGGTGGTCTTACTGACTGGGGATCGGGCCGAGGTGGCTCACCAGGTGGCCCAAGCTTTGCAGGTGCCAGGGATCCGCGTCATCGCCGAGGTGCAGCCAGCCGACAAGGCTCAAGTCATCCGAGATCTGCAGGCCCAGGGCCAGAGAGTTGCCATGGTGGGCGATGGCATCAACGATGCACCGGCTTTAGCCCAGGCCGATGTGGGCATTGCCCTGCACTCTGCTACTGCTGCCGCTCTGGAGACTGCCGATATCATCCTCATGCGCAACCGCCTCTGGGACGTAGTGGAAGCCATCCGTCTCAGCCGCGCCACCTTTCACAAGATCCAGCAAAACCTCCTCTGCGCTATTGGCTACAACCTGCTGGGGATCCCGCTGGCAGCAGGGGTGCTCCTGCCCGCCTTTGGCATTGGCCTGAGCCCGGCAATGGCTGGGGGTCTCATGGCCTTGAGCTCCCTCAGTGTAACCCTCAATTCGATTCTCTTGAGGAGAACATTTGTGCCCCGTGAATTTTCGAGTAGCTACAGCTAAAAAGTGTTAGAGGCTGCGAACAACCGGACATTGATTGTTAAATATTTGTTAATCTTCCGAGTTTTTACCGAGCTTCTGACATAGCAACTGCTGCATACAAGTTAGGAAAATTTAGCAAGTTCGACTAACTCTGACTAAAAAATGTATCAGATTTAATCTTTTGCAACCTAGGCTTATGATTAAGTCCAGACTAGCCCATGAGGGCACTCTTTGGTTTTTTGCCTAACAGAGCAAGATCCGTGAAAATACTGGAGAAACTGATCCTAGAGGGGCAAGGGGAGTAAAAGTATGGCAATGCTAGGGGATCTTCAGGAATTCTCCCTGAGCGACCTATTGCATTTGATGGAGAAGGGTAAGAAATCGGGGCAATTGTCTGTCTGGGCGCCCAATGGTATCTACCGCATCTGGCTTTATCAAGGCCGGGTGATTGCCGCTTTGCCCCCTGAAGAAAAGCATCGCTTGGAAAACCTGCTGACTGGCTCTAGGCTAGTGGACAGCCAGGTGATTAGCCAGTTGGTTGCCAGGGGTCTGGAGGAACCTCTGGGGCGTTGCCTACAGCAGCAAGGGTTGATCTCCCCTGTAGATTTGGTCAAGCTCTTTCGCCATCAACTGCAAGTGGGGCTCTACTGCCTCTTTGCCTTGGAAGCGGGCCAGTTCAGCTTCTTACCCAACGTACCGTTGCCCTATCAAGAGATGACTGGCTTAAGCAAGGAGGCTTCGGCCGTAGTTTTGGAAGGGCTGCAGCAGCTGAAGCAGGATCAACGTCGGGAAGAAAACTTGCCTCAGCCGGACAGCTACTTCTGGCGCACCAGCCTTGAGCTTCCTCTATACAAGCTTTCGCCGCTGGAGTGGTCGATCTTGGAGCAGGTCTCTCCTTCCCGCAAGCTAGCTGATCTAGCGCGGGCATTGGGGGCTGATTTGTTGGAGGTGCGCTATGCCTGCGCGCGCTTAGCTAAGCTTGGACTCATCGCTCCCTGTGAAGGCCCAATAGCTATGCCTCAGCCTTCTCTGGTGGGCACTTCTAAGGCTTCGGGAGCAAATAACCTTGGAGAGACAAGGGAGCCGGCTAAGCCCTCCTTGGTCAGCCGCCTCTCCATGCTTCTTAGGAGCATTCGCGAGAAATAGCTGGTCGAGTCAACGACTCGGGATTCAGTGTAACTGCTGCCAGGTCGGGTAGCGGGAAAGTCAGCCTTTTCCGCGACTGCATAGTTGTCCGGGGAAAATATTTGGTCGAGAATAGGATGTGTTGCGGGGATCCCTAAAACACTACGCGAGGGAGGCTGGCCATGGCCATAGTCGGAGACCTCCGGGAATTTTCTCTGCCTGACTTGTTGCAGCTAGTTGAAAGGGGCAGCAAAACAGGTCAACTTTCCGTCTGGGCCCCAAACGGCATCTACAAAATCTGGTTTTACCAAGGTCGGGTGATTGCAGCTCTGCCCCCCGAAGAGGAACATCGCTTGGAGGGTTTGCTGGCCCGCTCCGGCCTGGTTAGCGAGCGGGTGGTGGAAAAGCTGGCCTCTTTCTGTGGCCCGGAAGAGCCGCTGGGGCGGTGTCTGCAGCGGCAGGGGTTAATTTCGCCTGTGGCTTTGGCCAAGCTCTTTCGCCACCAACTGCAGGTAGGTCTCTACAGCTTGTTTGCCCTGGAAGCGGGCCAGTTCAGCTTCTTGCCTAGTGTGCGCCTGCCCTATCGCGAGATGACCGGCCTGAGCAAGGGTGCCAGTGCCGTGGTTTTGGAAGCGCTGCAGCAGCTCAAGCTGGACCAGCGTCCTGAAGAAAGTCTGCCGCAGCCGGACAGCTACTTCTGGCGCACCAGCAGCGAGCTGCCCTTGTACAGGCTTTCGCCTTTGGAGTGGGGAGTCTTGGAGGGAGTTTCCCCCTCTCGCAACCTGGCTGAGTTGGCCCGGGCGTTGGGGGCAGATCTTCTGGAAGTGCGCTATGCCTGCGCCCGCCTGGCCAAGCTGGGGCTCATCAGCCCCTGTGATGGCCCAACGGCCATTGTTCCCTCTTTGCTGGTTTCGGACAAGTTGACGGCGGTGGCAGAAAGCTTGGAAGCTGCGAAGGAAAAGCCGAGCACCAAACTACCCTCTTTCTCACAGGGAAGCGACCGGGTTAAGCCCTCCCTCGTCTCGCGGCTGGCTACTTTGCTGAGGGGGGTTCGGGATAAGTGAGAGATTTTTGAGCGAGGAGATCTTCTGGCAGATCTTTGCAGTACTATTTCTACAGCAGATAGAAGTATCAGCAAATAGATACGAGAAAAAATGACAAAAAGTCTTGAAAGCAGGGAGAGAAAGGATGGCTAATTTATCCTCTTTGCAAGCAATTCTCCAGAATTACGTTTCCAGCACGCCGGAAGTTCAAGGAGCAGCAGTGGTCACGCCAGATGGCTTGCCTCTGGCCTCTGCATTGCCAGCAGGCATGGACGAAGAAAGGGCATCGGCCATGTCGGCGGCTATGCTTTCTCTGGGGGAACGAATTGGGAAAGAGCTGAGCCGCGGAGCCATAGAGAGAATTTTTGTGCAGGGAGAAAAAGGGTACGGCGTTTTAACCAGTTGCGGACCTGACGCCGTTTTGCTGACGCTAGCCAGCCATGAAGTTAAGCAAGGCTTGCTCTTTTTGGAAATGAAGCGAGTGGCCGCAAGCATTGCAGAAGCGATGAAGTAGGCAAGCTAAGCAGGGAAGCTGGGTTTTGATTTTCGCTTGATTTTGAGGGAACTATGACTATCAAACCTTTGGAGCTGCTACAAGTCTTGATCTCGCGCACCGAATTTACAGACGAAGACAGGAAGATTTTGCAGCAAAGTGCCGACTGGGGCAGCAGCATCGCCACAGAAATGTCGGATGCCTTTTACGGCTATTTGGATCGCGATGCTGAGATGGCAGCTGTTATTGCTAAGCACAACCGGCAACGGCTGGGCCAGACTTTTACGGACTGGTTTAAGGAAATGTTTACAGGCATGGACAACTGGGGCCCCCAGTACGCCGAGCGCCGCTGGAAAATTGGCCTAGTTCATGTGCGCGTTGGCATTGGCCCTCAACACGTGGTGCCGGCCATGGCCACGGTTGTGCAGGAGGTGAGCCGCCGGCTGGTCAAAGAGGGCAAGCCCGAGCAACTGCGGATGAGCCTGAGCAAGGTCTGCATGATCGATCTCTCCTTTATCGAGCAAGCCTATCTGGAGGTGGCTTACAACGCTGTGCAGCAGGAAACGGGCATGAGCGAGGCGTTGTTTAAGCGTCTTATTGCCACCGGCGCCAGCAACTTAGCTTCTTAATTCGGCAAGGGCTCTAGGGGCAGATTTAGGCTAGGGGTTTAGGGCAGGGGCTGACTATGGACAACATTCTCCGCATCGTCGTAACCGGGCCGGTGGGGGCTGGAAAGTCCACTTTTATCCGCACCATTAGTGAGATCGAAGTGGTCGATACAGATCGCAAGGCCACCGATGAGGTGGCAGAGCTGAAGCAGAGCACAACGGTCAGCATGGACTTTGGCCGCCTGAGGATCGGAGAAGAGGAAGAAGAGATGTGGCTGCATCTCTACGGCACCCCCGGCCAGGCCCGCTTCAGCTTTATGTGGGATATTTTGATCCGGCGCGCCCATGGGTACATCCTTTTGGTGCCCGCCCACCTGCCCGGTCAGTTTCGCAACGCTCAGGCTATTCAAGCTTTCATGAAGGCGAGGACAGATGTTCCCTCGGTTATTGGGATCACCCATGTCGATCACCCCAATGCCTGGGATCCAGAAGACATTTTGCTGATCTTGAACAACCAATCGATTCCCCACACGACCCTAAATGCCCAAGAGCCGGCCTCTGTGGCCAATACTCTGCTCCTATTGGTTGAGCAACTGATGCCCCAGGTGGTTGTCTGAGAGGGGGTAGCTGAGACGGCTCGACCTGCTCCGATTTCTCTTAGATGCTGACTCCGCAGCAGAAGATGCTAAGAAATGTTAAGCTAAGGAGGACTGGGATCAGGTAAGCTTCATGGAGTCTCTTTACGCTGGCGGCGAGTTTTCCCGTAGCTTTGTCAACCCCCCTATCTACTCGGCCATTGCCCTGCTCAGCTTCTTCGCGGTTATTTTCGGCATCATCTTTAAAGACAAGTTGGAGTACCAGGTAGCTCTTTGGCAGCAGAACCGAGAGAGCCAGGGGCAGATTCGCTACCGCACGCCGGGGGTGATCCTCACCTATACTCTCTGCTGTGTGTTTACCTTCGGCTTTGTGGCTGCCTGTTTGAACGTGTTTGGCCTATCTTTGGGCTTGGCTGCTCTGGTGGGCGGGATCCTTGTCTTCAGCACAGCAGGATTGATCTGGTGGCGGCTGGGATCCCTGATGGAGCTGTTGGCGGTGGGGGGATCCCAAGCGGTTGACATCGACTCCTACGGGGCAGGAGCTGTTTTAGATCCTGAGGCAGCGACGCCCACGGAAGGAAAATAGGGTACTGATGCAGAACTTTTGGCAGGCCGTCGCTCAGCACCTTTCTGAAATCACAGGGGATCCCTTGCGTCCTCTACACTACCGTCCTGTGGGCGGGGGCAGCATCAACGCTGCCTACCGGCTCTCCTGTGTGCTCCAAGCTTTTTCTGCCCAGGAAACTAGGGACTACTTTGTTAAAGTGGCACGGGGAGGAGAGGGAGCGCTGGAGATGTTTGCGGCGGAAGCGGCAGGCCTGCAAACTTTGGCGGCAGCCAAGGCTGTGCGGGTGCCGCAGCCGATGGCCTGGGGATCCGTCGGTGGGCAAGCCTACCTGGTGTTGGAATATCTGGAGCTGACCTCGCCCCGCCCCCAAACGGGGAGTCTGCTGGGATCCCAGTTGGCCCAGTTACACCGCACGCTCTCCCCCAACGGCCACTACGGCTGGGATCGCAACAACACCATCGGCTCGACGCCGCAGATCAACAGTTGGCGACAGAACTGGCTGGACTTCTACCGGGAACAGCGACTGCTCTACCAGGTCAAGCTGGCTTGTCAGCGGGGTTACCGCGGCGCGTGGGTGGCGCAAGCCGAGCGGGTAATGGCGGAGCTAGAGACTTTCTTTCTGGACTACCGACCCGTCCCGTCTCTGCTGCACGGGGATCTCTGGGGCGGCAACTACGGCGCCTTGCCCGACGGCTCGCCGGTGATTTTTGACCCAGCCACCTACTACGGGGATCGGGAGACGGATCTGGCGATGACTGAGCTTTTTGGCGGCTTCCCGGCGGAGTTCTACCGGGCCTATCAAGAGGCCTATCCCCTGGACGAGGGGTATCCTCACCGCAAGCCCCTCTACCAGCTCTACCACTGGCTCAACCATCTCAACTTGTTTGGAGAGGGTTACCTGGGCTCAGTGCAGCGGGCCTTGCAGCAATGCTTACGCTTTCTTGCATAGTCTTGTTCTACTCCCTCGCCTACGCTTAGTTACTGGGATAGCCAGCCGGCAGCTAGCGGCTCTTCTCTGGCGTCGCTTCCCCGGCCATGACCACAGCCCCCATATCTCCCAGCAGGCGAGACTGGTTGCGCAATACCCCCAACAGGTTCAGCCGGTTGGCCCGCAGCCTGGGATCCGGATCCATGACCAAAACCGCCTCGAAAAAACGATCCACTGCGGGGGCTGCTGCCTGCAGGCCCTCCACCAGTGGGGTAAAGTCTCCTTGGAGGGCTGGCTCCACCCCCAGGCGGTAAACCCTCTGGCAAGCCTCGTACAGCTCCCGTTCTGCCGCCTCCTGCAACAGGTCGGCATCCACAGCCGCTGCCGGATCCAGCACGGCGCTGTCCAAGTCTCCCTGGGCGGCCAGGCGGGCACAGCGATTGAGGGTGGGGTAGAGATCCGCCAATTCCCCGGTGGCTCGCAGGTGTTGCAGGTACTCAGCCCGCAGCAGGGTGAGGGGCAGGTTGGCTAAGGCTCGCCGAGGGAGGTCGGACTTTGCTGGCTCCCCCTCTTGCAGCGCTTCTGGATCCCCAACCACTGCCCTGACCAGGTCGTAATCAATCCGCTTTTCCTCCTGCAGAAGGATTTGCAGCCGCTGCAGCAAAAACTCCTGCAAAGCCTTCAAGGTCTTCTCGTCGCCTGCCGCGTAGTCCTGCACCACCCTCTGCAACAGGGAGTTGAAGTCAAAGGTCCAGCCGGCATCCCAGGCAATCAACACCAGGCTGTTGGCGGCCCGCCGCAGGGCAAAGCGATCCGAAGAACCAGTAGGGATCTGCCCCAAGCGAAACATGCCCACCAGGGTATCGAGGCGATCCGCCCAGCCCACCACCCGTCCGGTTAAAGAGGCGGGCAAGGCCTCCCCTGCCCCCAGGGGCCAGTAGTGTTGTTCGATCCCCTCTGCCACGGCTTCAGGCTCGCCGTCCTGGCGGGCGTACTCGGCGCCCATGATCCCCTGCAGCTCCGGGAACTCGTACACCATTTGGGTCACCAGATCCGCCTTGCACAGGTAAGCGGTGCGATCCACCAGCGCCTGCTCCTGGGGATCCAAGTTCAGGGCAGCGGCAATGAGGCGGCTGATGTGGCGGATGCGCTCCACCTTGTCCCGCATGGATCCCAGCCCTTCGGCAAAAGTAACCGCCTGCAGGCGTTCCACCCGCTGCGCCAAGGGGATCCGCCGATCCTCTTCGTAGAAAAAGCGGGCATCGGCCAGGCGTGCCCGCACCACACGGCTGTTGCCTGCCCCGATCCGCTCCGATTGCCGGGGGTCGCCGTTGGAGATGGTGATGAAATAGGGCAGCAGTTTCTGGGGATCCCGGCCATCCCGCACTGGGAAGTAGCGCTGGTGGGTGATCATCACCGTCTCGATCACCGCCACGGGCAATCGCAAAAACTCCGGCTCAAAGCGCCCCAGAACCGCCGTCGGCCACTCCACCAACTGCACCACCTCCCGCAGCAGAGAGGAAGGGATCTGCGCTTGCCCGTTCACCTGCCTGGCCAGCTTGGCCACCTCCGCCTGGATGTGCGCTGCCCGCGCCGCCGGATCGGGGCTGACCCCGGCCGCTTGCATTTGCTGAACATAGCTCTCGGCCCGCTCCAGGACAACCTGCTGGGATCCCAGGACGCGGTGCCCCCGACTCACCCGCCCCGCCACCAGGCCCGGCAAAGGATTTCCCTCGGAGGTAGGCCAGAGCAAAGGCAACACCTGATCCTCCCAAAGGGAAACCAGCCAGCGGATGGGACGGGGAAACTTCAGGTCTCCATAGCCCCAGCGCATCAGCCGTTCGCCGCTCAAGCTGGTGATCCAGGTGGGCGCCAATTCCTGGAGCACCGCCGCCGTCGGTCGGCCCCGCACCCGCTGCACGGCAAAGACAAAGGATCCCTTGCCCACTTGCCGGATTTCCAGGCTGCCGGGATCCACCCCTTGTTTTTGGGCAAATTTTTCCCCGGCAGGGGTGAGCTGGCCATCTTGGTAGGCGACCTGAACCGGCGGCCCCTTCACCTCCAAAGTGCGATCCGGCTGCTGGGTGGGCAACCCCTGCAACAGAACCGCCAGGCGGCGTGGCGTGCCGAAAAGCTGCATCTGCTCGGCCTGCAGATGGGCTTCTGCCAAAGAGGCCGGGATCCCCGTCCTCCACTGCTCTAGGGCCGAATCCACAAAACTAGCTGGCAGCTCCTCACAGCCAACTTCCAGCAAATAGGCAACCATAGGCTCCGCCCGGCGCTAGCGACGTCTTTCCTCGGCGAGGGTGGGTGTTGATCGCGATTTCTCAGTCTAGCAGGGGAAGCGGGCTGCCGTTTGAGCCAGTCTCACTAGCCCTAGTACCAAGTGGAGTCTCCTGCCGCCAGAACACTCTCCTGCAAACGCGGCGGGTGGGCAGCAGGCAGATGCACCACGATCATGGGGAGGTCGGGACGATGGCGGGCGATGATCTCCGGCTCGCGGCTTAGGCGAAAGCGGCTGCGGGCTTCGCTGAGCACTCCCACCAACATATCCCCCGGCTGCAGGGCTTTGAGCACCTCGGCCACCAACCCCCCCTGCACCCGCTGTACCGGCAGATGGGCATAGCTTGCCGCCCCCGGGCCCGGAGAGCGCTCCCGCAGCGGTCGGGTTTGCACTAAGAGAAGCTGCAGCGCCGCTTTCAACTCCCCAGCCAGCGTCTGCGCCAGCCCAATCGTCTGCTGCAGGGATCCGGAAGACACTTCCAACTCGGGGGCTGCCAAGAGGATGCGCTGTGTCGTCTCGATCGGGACGGGAAACCGTGTAATCAACACCGGGATCCCCACCTGGCGCACCACCGCATCGATGACGCTGCCGAAGAAATTCTCCGCATAGGTGGAGTAGCCCTTCCAGCCCAGGATCACCAAGGTCGCCTGCCGTTCTGCTGCCGAGCGAACGATCCCTTTTTCCACCGAGTCATCCACCCGGCGAATGGCTTCCACTCGGGCCACGGCGCTGTGGGCCAGAGCTTCGGCAAAGGTCAACAATTGCTCTTGCCGGGCCAAAGCTGCCGGCGAGATCCCGGCGCGGTCAGACAAGACGTGCAGCGGCAGCAGCGTCCCCCCTTCTTTTTTGACCAAAATCAACGCCAACCGCAGCAGGTTGCTTTCGGTATCGGGGTTGGCCACCGGCACCAAGACGCGGGATCCCCAGGCCGGTTTGGGCAAGTCGCCGGCTTCTGCCGCCACCTCCGCAGGCTGGAGTTGCTCGCCCCAGCGGGCCACGATCCAAGGCGAGGCAATGCAGGTAACCAGGATCATGGCGATGGTGCCGTTCACCGTCAGCTCATCCACCAACTCCACGTTAAAGGCCACCGTGATCGCCGCCAAAGTAGCCGCTGCCTGCGCTACCGACAGGCCGAACATGACCATGGCGCTGGCCAAGCGCCAGCCGAACAGTTGGGCCGGGATCCAAGCGGCCAGAAACTTGCTCACCACCTCCGCTGCGATCATCACTCCGCCCACCAGCAGCGTGCGCGGCTCCCCCAAGAGAATGCCGGGATTGATCAGCATCCCCACCGAGATCAAGAAAAACGGCACAAACAACGTGTTGCCGATAAACTGAATGCGGTTCATGAGGGGGCTGAGCTGGGGGATGATGGGGGTGATGGCCGTCCCGGCCAAAAAGGCGCCCACCACCGGCTCAATGCCGATCAACCCCGCTCCGTAGGCCACCACGAACAAGGTGGCAATCACAAAGGTAAACTCTGCCCCCTCGTCGTGGCCAAAGCGCCGGAAAAACCAACCGCCCAGCTTGGGCACCCCCCAGAGGGTGGCCAAGGTGTAGAGGGCAATCGAGGGGATCAGCGTCAGCCAAAATTGCAGCGTCAGCTCGCCTTGGTGGGCGCGCACCACCACCGCCAGCACCAACAACGCCAAGACATTGGTAATTAGCGTCGCCCCCAAGGTGGCCGTCACCGTCTGCAAGCGCATCAGGCCCAACTTGGAGACGATCGGCAGGGCGATGAGGGTATGGGAGGCAAAACACGAGGCCACCAGCACCGCCGCCAAAAAGCCATACCCCAAAGCCAGCATGGCCGCCGTGCCGATCACCATTGGCAACAGAAAGGTGAGCGCCCCAAAGATGCTGGCCTTCCAGGCATTTAGCTTCAGATCCTCCAGGCTGGTCTCCAGCCCGGCCATGAACATGAGAAACAGCAGCCCCACGGTGCCCAATAAGACGATGGTCTCGTCCCGCTGCAGGATGCCCAAGCCGTAGGGCCCCACCACCAAGCCGGCCAAGATCAGGCCGATGATCCCCGGCAGGCGCAGCCGCTCAAACAGCAGCGGCGCCACCAGCATGATCGTCAGGATGATCAGGAACACCAGCACCGGGTTTTTCACCGGGCCGAGCGTGGCCAGAGGGATCCCTGAGATTTGCAGCCAGCTAGCTCGCATAAATACCCGACAGACACCAACGCAGAGACTCGGCAAAGCGCCCGCCTGAGTCTATCAGATTCATCTCCAGATAGCTCCCCATCGCTCGCAGCCTTCGTCCAGTCTTCAATCTCCGACAGGACGTTTAACAAGCATTCAAAATACATCAAAAACACGCTGGGAATGAAGACAGCCTGGCGGTGGCGCCCGCAAAGAGGCGAGAGAAACTTTCGAGAGACACCCATTAAAATCGGAGGGTACATGCTCTTGGGCCGCTTATGAACCAGCTTGCTCCTGGAAAAGTGATCGGTCAGCGCTATCAACTGGTTCAGAGCATTGCGGCAGGGGGCATGGGGCAGGTGTTCAAGGCTGTGGATACCCGCCTGTTCAATCGCCCGGTGGCGGTGAAGCTGTTGCACCAGAACTTGGCAGGCGATGAAAACACCCGTCGTCACTTGCTCAAGCGCTTTCAGCAGGAAATTCGCATCAGCACGCTGCTGGGGGAGCACCCGGCCATTGTCAAGGTGCTGGATTACGGCCTGGAGAACAACCAACCCTATCTGGTGATGGAATACCTGACGGGGCGCAGCTTGGGAGAACTGCTGCTCAAGCAGCCGCTGCTGCCGCCGCAACAGGTGGTGAAGATCGCCCGCCAGGTGTGTGCTGGCCTCTACTACGCCCACAACTTGGAGACCGAGCAAGATGGCCACCTCATCAAGGGGGTGATCCATCGCGACATCAAGCCCAGCAATCTCTTTGTCTTGAAAGATGAGACCCTGGGGGAGACGGTCAAGATCCTGGATTTCGGCATTGCCAAGCTGCTCAGCGATGTTTCCCTGGCCCTCGGCACCCAAACCACCGGCTTTTTGGGCACAGTGCGCTACGCCTCTCCCGAACAGGTGCGCGGCGAGGAACTGGATCCCCGCTCCGATATCTACTCGTTCGGCGTGGTGCTCTACCGCATGCTGACCGGTCAACACCCCCTAAAACCGAAGACCGATTCTTTTCCCGGTTGGTACGAGGCCCACAATTACCAACAGCCTCGGCCCTTCGACCGCTCCCAGTTGCCCCATGAGATCCCGCCGGCGCTGGAGGAAGTGGTGCTTGCTTGTCTGGCTAAAGATCCCGGCCAGCGGCCCCCGAATATGAAGCTCCTCAGCGACCAATTGGAGGGATCCCTGCAATCTGACAGCAGCGCCGGCTCTGCCCTCACCCCCCCTCCAACAACCTCGCCCTTTTCCGAGCGCACCCTGGCAGCCCTCGATGGTCAGGAAGGCGCCCATCGGCTCAGCGCCCAGCCGGAGCCCAAAGGTAGGCCGCTCCCCCTCTGGGGAGGGATAGCCCTTTTGGCCGCCATTGCCGGGAGCACTTTTTGGGGCCTGCGTCTGCTCTTGGATCCGGGCACAGGCATGGAGAGACCGCCTGCCGTTCCGCTGCCCCCTGCCACCGATGGGCAGCAAGCCATCCCGGAGCCGCTGCTGGACTGGCTGCTGCGGGATCCAGCGGGTGAGCCAGCGTTTGAAGATGATCCGGATCCGGCTCGGGACAACCCTCAAGACCCTCCTCAACCCGAACCCACGCCCACACCGGCAACCGCCCCAGCACCCCCGCCCACTTCGCCGCCCCCC
>NZ_JANSHP010000085.1:0-5053 GCF_047502605.1 Synechococcus sp. RC10A2 | reverse complement strand
TTCTCTCCTTCCTCTTGAATACCTGTACCCTATTTTAAATTAAAAGGCTGTAACTCTTGCTGCCCTCGCCGGCTTTTACCCATTCTTCGCGAAAAGCAGGCAGCCCTTGCACTCCCTCTGTCCAGCTTTTGAGCAGCTTTGCCGCCGTATCCGCCAAAACTGGGCCAAGGGCAGCCAAGTACTCCCGATCCCGCTCGGTAAAGTCTTGCAAAGACTTGTTGTTATCCACGCCAAAGAGCAAGAAGGCCACGGCATGAAATCCCTTTTGCCCGCTTTCCAACTCGGCCACGGTCTCTGGAGTGAGGGGATCGCCGCTGTTGAGAACTTCCAGCACCTCCACCTCGTTCAGGGGCCATTCGTCCAAATCCGCATCCAGCCCCAAATAAGCCGCCGGCCCAAAGGCAAAAGCCTCGCTCTCCTCCCAAGTGATGCGGGCAACAGACCAAGCCTGGCGAGCCGCTTGCAAAGTCTGGGCATTGGGATCTTGCACGAAGGCCTGGATGGCCTGAGACAGGGCCTGGGTATCGGCGACCAACTGCTCATAGGCAGGGATCACCACCTGATCGGCAAAGTCGAGCAAAATCTGCCGATCCTGAAACCGCTGCTCAGGAGAGAGCACAACGGCTGGCCGGCGAGAGCCTGCCCCTTCTTCCCCACCCTCGCCGCCGCCATCCACCGGGATAGGCCGACACTCCGGGTTCATTTGAGCTGCCTGCTGAGGCGAAGCCTGGCTCAGGGCCGGTGGATCCCCGCCGCCCGCAGCCGAGGGATCCTTTTGGGTTTCCCCGCAAGCGGCCCCGCTGACCAGAACATAAAGCCCTATCCCCGTCCACAGCTTCAGATACCTCGACATCTCCTCCGACTCCTTTGCCCTCGACTTGGCCAACTTTGGCTTGATTGTAATCCAGCTATTGCGACTCAATCTTAAGAAGGGAGAGATTTTTATCACCGGCTGCCACCGGATCGCCCGGCTCGTCCCTCTGCGGGCCAGCTTCCATCTGCAGCTTCCCCAGGTGGGGCTATGGGCGGATACAAGTCCGACTCTTAACAAAACTTAACTCTAAAGACATTGATATTTGTTTGCAAGAAGCCTAGAGTAGGTCACAGCTCGCTGTTGAGATTTACTCTCAACAGTTGGTTACGTGTCTCGAAAGGATGTGTCCGTGCGGCCAGAGGCGGGCCTGGGGCAAGGTCTCTGGCCTTTTCCTAGAAAAGCTTGTTTAGAAACGCAAGAGGAGCGGAGATGACAGCGACGACACTCAAGCAAGAAGGGGGATCTAGCTCGCAACAACAGATCCCGTGGTGGGCGGGCAACGCCCGTTTGACCGATCTTTCTGGCCGGCTGCTGGGGGCGCATGTGGCCCATGCCGGGCTGATCGTTCTCTGGGCAGGGGCGATGACCCTGATCGAGTTGGCCAAGTTTGACCCCAGCCGACCGATGTATGAGCAGGGGCTGATTCTCTTGCCCCACCTGGCCAGCTTGGGGCTGGGGGTGGGATCCGGCGGGGAAGTCCTGGATACGGATATCTACTTTGCGGTGGGAGCGATCCACCTCATCAGCTCTGCCTTTTTGGGGTTTGGCGGCATTTTTCATGCCCTGCGCGGGCCGGCGGTGCTGGATCCCAAAGCCTTTCCCCTGTTTAGCTACGACTGGCAAGACAAAAACGAGATGACCACCATCCTAGGGATCCACCTGGTGCTGCTGGGATTGGGAGCCTGGCTTTTGGTGCTCAAGGCAGTGGTGTTTGGCGGCTTGTTCGACCCGGTGGCAGGAGAGGTGCGCCTGGTGTCTCCCAACTGGAACCCCTTTGGCCACCTGTTGGGCATAGAAGGGCGCCACTGGATCGCCGGGGTGGACACTTTAGAAGACGTGGTGGGCGGCCACCTCTGGCTGGGCTTGCTCCTGGTGGCAGGTGGGGTTTGGCATATCGCGACCAAGCCTTTTGCCTGGGCAGAACGGATTTTTATCTGGTCTGGGGAAGCTTATCTTTCCTACAGCTTGGGAGCTTTGGCCTTGATGGGATTTATTGCCGCCTATTTCGTTGCCGTTAACCCAGTGGTCTATCCCGAAGTTTTCTATGGGCCGCTGCTGCAGGTGGGCTTGGATCGCTATCCCTTCTTTGAGCAAGGGGGAGCTCTCACATCTAGGGTTTGGCTGGCCAATGCCCATTTTTGGCTGGCCTTTTTCTTCCTTCAGGGCCACCTGTTCCATGCCCTGAAAGCGCGAGGGTTCAATTTCCGTACCGGCAGAGTAGAACTTGCAGCGCAGCAGGCCTAACGGCAATCTAGCCATCTGATTTTGAGCTTTGCACTTGCAGTTTCGAGGTAGGAGCAATGGCAAAAGTAGGTCTATTTTTCGGCACTCAAACCGGAAATACCGAGAGAGCCGCTGAGATGATCCAAAAAGAGCTGGGCGAAGACAATGTAGATTTGATCAACATTGCCGAGGCCACGGTTGAGGACTTTGATAGGTACGACTACTTAATCATCGGCTGTCCAACTTGGAATATCGGGGAGCTGCAGGCCGATTGGAATGGGTTTTTCCCCTATTTGGATGAAATCGATTTTTCCGGTAAGACGGTAGCCTATTTTGGAGTTGGGGATCAGTTGGGCTATCCCGACAACTTTCAAGATGCCATGGGGATCCTGACCCAAAAAATTGCCGAGCGCGGCGGAAAAAACGTCGGCTCCTGGCCTACAGAAGGCTACGAGTTCAATGAGTCCAAGGGAGTGGTTAACGGCGAGTTTGTCGGCCTTGCTCTGGATGAAGACAATCAGCCGGAGCTGACGGAAAAACGAATTAAAGAGTGGACGGCCAAACTCAAAACACTCTTCAATCTGTAATCTCAAACTCGGCTTCTTAGCTTGTTGTGGATACTGTGGGAGTTTGTCATGACTGGCGCAGTTCTATCTTCATCGCCTACCTCTGCTGAGGGATCCCCTCAGGTGAGCTGGCTGGCGGGCAATGCTCGCTTGGTGAATCTGTCCGGAAAGCTGCTGGGGGCCCACGTGGCCCATGCGGGGTTGATCATGCTGTGGGCCGGCGGCATGACTTTGTTTGAGGTGGCCCACTGGGATCCGGCTCAGCCCATGGGCAGCCAGGGGCTGATCTTGCTGCCCCATTTGGCCACGTTGGGCATCGGCGTGAATGCAGAGGGGGTGGCCACGGATCCCTATCCCTTTTTTGTGGTGGGCGTTCTGCACCTGATTGCCTCGGCGGTGCTGGGGGCAGGAGGGATCTTCCACGCCCTTTTGGGGCCGGAGGTGCTGGCCAAGGGAGAAACCTTTGCCGAGTTTTTCGGCTACGACTGGGAAGACGACGACAAGATGACCACCATCCTGGGGATCCACCTGCTGCTGCTGGGGCTGGGGGCCTGGTTGCTGGTGGCCAAAGCGCTCTTCTGGGGAGGGCTGTACGATGCTCAACTGGGCCGCGTGCGCGTAGTTACGGATCCCACCCTCAATCCGCTGCGGATCTTTGCCTACCTGACGCCGCTCATGGGCCAGCAGGGCATGGCCGCCGTGAACAATCTGGAAGATCTGGTGGGAGGGCACATCTATGTCGGCCTGCTCTGTGTGCTGGGGGGATGGTGGCACATAGCCACACGGCCCTTTGCCTGGGCCAAGCAGGTGCTGATCTACTCGGGCGAAGCCTACCTCTCCTACAGCCTGGGGGCCCTGGCCTACATGGGCATCTTGGCGGCCTATTTTGTCAGCGTCAACGAGATCGCCTATCCGGTGGCTTTCTACGGGCCGCTGGGGCTGGCTGCCGACGAGATGGGTGTGGTGAGCAGCCGCACCTGGTTGGCCACAGCCCACTTTGTCTTGGGGATCCTGTTTTTGGCGGGGCACATCTGGCATGCCATCCGGGCGCGGGCGGCAGCCAGCGGCTTTGACTTCCAGCACGGGGGCTGGGTGCGAGCCACAGATCCGCAGGTGGGCAACTTGGACACGCCGGTAAACCGGGGCGATCTCACCCTGCTGCTGCTGCAAAACCTGCCCATCTACCGGGAGGGCCTCTCTCCTTTTTTGCGCGGCTTGGAGATCGGCATGGCTCATGGGTACTTCCTGGTGGGGCCGTTTTACAAGTTGAGTCCGCTGCGGAATTCGGAGCAGGCCCTGACGGCAGGGACGCTGGCGACCATCGGCCTGGTGCTGATCCTGACGGTTTGTCTCTCCATTTACGGACGGGTGTCCTTTCCTCGCTCGCGGCTGGTGGCAGTGGTCAATACCCCCTACGGCGAGGTGGCCTATCCGACGCCGGGCGTGCAACTGATGGCCGAATCGCAGGGATCCCCTCAGCCGGTGCGCGTGCCGGCAGGCTCTGAGGATTTGCCGGAAAACTTGCGCACCCGCGCCGGTTGGAGCCAGTTGGCCGGAGGGTTTCTGGTGGGCGGCGTTGGCGGTGCCCTGTTTGCCTACATGCTCCTGGGCAGCGGCGATGTGGTAGCCCAGATTTTGCCGGGGCTGTAAAGGAGGGTTGAGGCTTCTCAAAGCAGGGAGGGGAGATCCTCATCCCCTTCTCTCTGTCGAGATCTGGCTCTACCTTTTGCCTGCCGGCTTCTGGATCCGATAACCCTTTTTTATGAAGCTTTTGTCAGCCAGCAACTTTAATCTTTCGACCGTCGAAATGGGATGGCTAAAATGAGCTTAGGTTCCGCTTCTGCGCCTTCTTTTGAAGCACTTTATTTGGGCGTTTCTCCCAGTCTAAAGCTTTTCGATCGGCCTCTGTTGGGATCCCTGGGAAAATGTTTCCGTGTAGCCTACTGGGAGTATCACCAAACCCAGGATGAGCCCTGTAGTTTGGAGACAGTCGTGACGCTGCTATACGAATACCTAAAAGCTTGGGATCGACCGGTACATCTCATCGGCCACGGCTTGAGCGGGGTGGTTGCCTATCTTTTTGCCTACTATTACCCCCAGCGGATACGGTCTCTAACCCTGCTGGCTGTAGGCAGTCAGCCTGCCGCCACCTGGCATGCCCATTTCTACGTGCAACGAAAAATGTTTTGCTGTAGCCGAGAACAGCTCCTGGTGCGTATAGCTCAGAGCC
>NZ_JANSHP010000084.1:0-5133 GCF_047502605.1 Synechococcus sp. RC10A2 | reverse complement strand
TCACTGGGAAGCCCGCACTCTATGCGTCAGCATGAGTGCGGGAGTACGTCACGAATGTTGGGGGTTTTGGGGAGAGGCAGGCGTGCTTTCCGGCTCGGGTTTGGGGGTGGCTGGGTCTGAGGGAGACGGTTCAGAGGTTGGGCTGCCCGACGAGACAGCCACCATGGCGTGGCGAATCACCAAGTCCCCCAGCTTGTAGCCCGGTTGATATTCGACGGCCACCACATCTTCGGGGTACTCGCTGCTGGGCTGGCGGGCTATGGCCTCGTGCAGGTTAGGATCGAAGGGCTGGCCTACCGATTTCATGCGGGATACGCCCATCTTTTTCAAGCATTCCACCAGCAAGCGATAGACGCTTTGGTAGCTGTTGTGCACCTCCCGCTCGCGGTCGGTCTCCAGCTTTAACTGCTGCTGCGCCCGCTCAAAGCTATCCACCACAGGCAGGATCTCCAGCACAAATTTCTGCCGTTCTTTTTGGCTGAACTCCTCTTTTTCCCGCTGGGTACGCCGTCGGTAGTTCTCAAAATCGGCATAGAGGCGGATGTAGGACTCTTCCTTCTCTTTCAGTTGCTGGCGCGTTATTTCCAACTCCTGCTGGAGCTGCTTTAAGGTTTCGCTGAGATCCTGAGAAGCCTCAGCGCTGGCTTCGCCAGAGGAGGTGCTGGCTTCCGCTTCACGGTCTTCCAAAATCAGCTTCTCCAGCTCTGCTTCTACGTCGATTTCCTCTTCCTGGAGTTCAGGATAGGCATCTTCTGTGGGCATCGGTTGCTTTTCTTCAGCAGTCATGGGTTATGTCGACAAGCGTGATTAAGGAGCAGTAACGTCGGGTGCCGACAGTTTGGCAGTCTCAAAACCAGCGTCGCAATCAGCCAAACTGGGCTCTGTGCTGATCGTATTCTACCGACTCCTCTGCCAGCCAGTTGAGATCCCTAGTTGTTCTAGCCTACCAGCAGGCTGTCCTGGAGCTGGCCCAAGCTCTGGGAAAAGTAGATCTCGGCCAAGTTGGGAATGAGGTGCCAGTTGTGGCGGTAGATGGGCTGGATGGGGGAATGGGTGTGAATGTGGCGGGCGAGAAAGTCGCGGATGCTGTCGGCGGAGATCCAGAGGGTTTGGGCTTCTTGGAACATACTGTAGCCCCCCCCACCGCCGGCGCGGTAGTGGTTGATGGCCAGGCGAAAGGTCTGATCCGGCTGCACCGGCTGGCCGCGAAATTGTAGGGTCACCAAGCGCTCGCCTACAGGGCGGGTGAGATCGAAGCAGTAGTCGATGCCGTGGTAGAGGTCGAAGGTGTAGCCGCGGGCTTCGGGGGCGACGACAGAGGCGGGATCTGCCGGGAGATGCTCGGGATCCAACTGGCGAAAATAGCCAGCGGTCTGCTCGAGGGCGCGTCGCAAGATGTCGCCGGTGATCTCCAAGACGCAGAGGGTGTTGTCGTAAACGGTGAGGCTGTAGGCGTCTTGCAGAAAGATGGGGCCCGCTGCCAGGCCGGCACTGCTGCAGATGTTGACCAGGGAGAGCTCCGCCGAAAGGCCGGCCTCCCGTACCGCCTGCAGTTGGGCCTGATGGAGCAGCTCTGCTAGGGGGTTGGCCCCAAAACGGGCTGCCAGCCCGCCGCGATAGGCACAACGGGCCTGCCCAATGGGCTGGCGGATGTAGCGCAAGGTGGCCTGGTGGTAGGGCTCTGTCAGGGCCAGGAGTTCGGGATCGGCAGGGATCCCTTCCGCAGCCAGCAACTGGGCAGTTTTCCCGACAACTTGCCAGCGTCCGCCGTGGCGCTCCAGCTCCAAAGACACGTGGGAAAGGTGGCTGCCCCAGTAGCCGGGCTGCACCACCAGGGCCTTGGCCCCCCCCAGGCCGGCAATGGTCTGATGGGTGTGGCCGGAGAGGATGACGTCGATGCCCTCGAGCTCGGCCAGGGCCAGCAGCTCGTTTTCCCCCACCAAGCTTTTGTTGCTGGCCCAGCCGCGGCGATCCGGGCTGCGCCAGCCCTCAGGGCTGCGCAGGGGAGGCAGTTGGCTGGAACCGCTGTGCAGGATCAGCACCAACACGTCCACCTGGGGCCGTAGCAGCGACAGGTAGTGCTGGGCAGTTTCCAGCAGGGGGGCAAAGCGCAGCCCCGCAATGTAGTCGGGCCGCTCCCAGGTGTCGATGCGGGGGGTGGTCAGCCCCAGCAGGCCGACGCGGATCCCGGCCTCTTCTCGGATGAGGTAAGGGCGAAACAGCGGATCCCCGTTGTGGCGGAGAATATTGGCGCACAGGGTGGGACAGCGGAGATCGGCGGTGAAATCCTGCAGCACCTGCAGCCCAAAGTTAAAGTCGTGGTTGCCGGGGGTAAAGGCGTCGTAGCCGAGGGCGTTGAGGGCGTGGGCCATGGGATGGGGGGAGACCCGCTCCACCTGGGCATAGTAGGTGCCCAAGGGGGATCCCTGGATCGTGTCGCCGCTGTCGATGAGCAACACTGGATCCTCGCTGGCTGCTCGCACACGCTTGATCAGGGTGGCCAGCTTGGCCAAGCCATGTTCTGCAGGGATCCCGGCAAAGTAGTTCCAGGGATGCAGGTTGGCGTGGAGATCGGAAGTGTGGAGAATTGTTAACCGCATTCCAATATCATAACTGAAGCAAAAGCCGCAATCCAAGCTCCCGTTTTCTGGGGAAGGGGGCCGTCACCTCAGCAAAAACAGCACCTGCACGCAGCCCACCAAAAAACCCAACAGCCCCCCCAAGTTGACGATGGCCTGCAGTTCCTGGCGCACAATTTGCTGAATGGCCTGCTCCAGCTCAGCAGGGGAGGTGGCGTTGACTTTGTCGGCAATCACCTGATCTAAGTTCAACACGGGGATCACCTGCATCATCAGCGATTCCAGATCCCGCTCTAGGTAGCGCTCCAGGATCAAAGCCAGGTCGGCGCTGATCTGATCGATGGAGGCGATCAGCGCCTTGGAGTTGCGCAGGCGACCCAACACCAGGCTGGCCACTTTTTCCCAATCGATGCTCTCCCCCAGCCCCTTGATAACCTCTGGCCCTTGGCTGCGCAGGTAATCTTGGATCCCATCGCGCAGGGCACGGCGCAACTGACGTACGGCGGAAACCGGCAGGTTTTGCAGGGAGAGGTTCTGCAGGATCTCGGTCAGGCGGCGGGGGGCGTTGATGTCTTTGAGCAGATCTTCCAAGATGGCCTCTGCCCCTTCCGGCTCCTCCAGGCAATAGGTGCGCAGGCGCAGCAGGGCGTTTTTGAGGCCAAACAAGTTGGCCACCAGCCAGTAGGAGCCGGTGGCCCGCTCGCGAAATTCTTCATCCAAAGCTTCGATGTTGCGATCGGTGAGAAAATCCACCAGGTTCTGCCGCAACACCTTGGGGGGCAGCGCCTGCTTCAGGATCCACTCCGAAAGCTGCCGGGCTTGCTCGGCGTTGAGGCGCAGCTCTAGCAGCACCTGGTCGAACAGTTGGTTAATCGGCCCCTCCAAAAAAGTCTCCTGGCGGGCGAGCACCTTCACCAGGCGGGGCAACGACTCGTTGAACAGATCGGCCAAGATGCGCGCCAGCACCTGAGCGGTTTGCTGCTGTTGCTCGGGGTTTTGCAGCCGATCCAGCGCCACCCCCAGCAGCCAGCGGATCCCTGCCTGCATGCGCTCAGTTCGCAGCAGCTTGCGGGCCAGATTGTGCAGCTCCTCTGGCGTGAGCAGGGATCCCATGATGGTCTTGGCAATCTGCTTGGCCAGGCGGGGCTGGTTCTGCGGGATCAGGCCGGGCGTGAAGGGGATGCGCCAGCCGAAAATCCGATAGGCCCGGTAGGGCCGGAAGAGCATCTTGATGGCGATGTCGTTGGTGAAATAGCCGATCACCAGCCCGGCCAGGGGGGGCACGACGTAGATCCAAAGGGCCATGGAGCAAACTTGGGGGGATCTTCTCTACTCTACCGACCCGCTCCTGCTCGCTTCTTGTCAAGGCTATTGGATGATCAGGCTCTCGCTCAGTTCCAGTTCCACCAGGGTGTTGGGCTGCAGCGTCACCACCCGGTCGATGTTGGTACTACCTGCAGCAGCACCCGCCAGGCCGCCGGCCAGGATGGGCAAAAAGCCCCATCCCCCTGTGAGCACCCCCAAGGCCAACCCGCCCGCCGCCCCATAGCCCGCCCCACGGGCGACGGTGGTGCCCACATCGGCGTTGCGATCCAACCCAACCGGGAGCAGTGCAGACTGGCCTCTAATGAGATAGGTAGAAGGGCCGATGGTGAGGCGGTTGGCCACAAAGCGGTTGCCGAGGATCTGTTTCCGCAGGTCGGCATTGTCTTCGCCACGACTGAGGGGATCCCTGGGCCTGTAAACCGGCTCAAAGGTGCCCCACACCACACTCCCTGGCGGGATCACCACCTGGCCAAAGCGATCCAGCACTGGCTCGGAGACTTCCAGGTTGGCGCTGATGGCCTGGTAGGGCTGGAAGGTGATGGGTCGGTAGACCGTAAGAGGAATACGGGTGCCGGCAGGCAGCTCGCCCCGCGCGGCCCCAGCCAGGTTCCCCCCTGGGCTGAGGTCGGGCCGCCGTTGATAGGAGTAGGCTTCGCCTGGCGGAGCTGGTCCACCTGGGGCCGCTTGAACGGGCACCACCGGAATTGGGGCCGGGCTCGGATCCCCCGGTGGGGGGAGGGGATCCCCCGTAAGGGGCATTTGCGGCACCTGAGGCACAGGCGGCAGGGCTTGCGGAGCCGTGGAGCCGGGCGGGTTGCTGAGCAGAGGCAGGGTAGGGACGGGATTTGGCTGAGGGGCTTGGGGCGTGAACTCGAACTGCTGGGCAGTGATGGGAGCGACCGCCGCAGCCCACAACACCCCACTCACCAGCCACCCAAAGCCAACCCTTTGCCACGACGGCAAAAACGGCTGCAACGCTGAGCTCATGGATCCCGTCCAGTCACAACTGGCAGTAGCTTAGCATCCTGACCAGCTCGTGCCCACTAGATGTAGTATCTAGGGGCAACCCATTGGCCTTTAAAACACCACTAAAGCCTGTTCATGGGATCCCTCTTGCCTAAGAAGGGCTGGGAGAGGGAGAAGGCAAAGGCTCCACTACAGGCTCTGGGGTGGGGGTAGGCGTTGCTGTTGCGGTCGGAGTCGCTTCCGGTGTGGGCGTGGGTGTGGG
>NZ_JANSHP010000083.1:21543-47745 GCF_047502605.1 Synechococcus sp. RC10A2 | reverse complement strand
TGTGCGGTGGTTAGTGCGTCGGATGGCGGAGGAGAAGAAATGCTAGACGGTCTCTAAGTGCCTATGCGTTGAGATTTAAACACATCGCCCCCACTCTAACCCTCCTTAAAGGGGTAGGTTTTTTCTCGCGTGGTCGGGATTGCGGGCTCGCTTGTTTTCGTAAATTTTGCCCACGCGATTGGCATGACATAAGACATCTCACTGTGTATGAGTGAGTCGCGCCTCGTACTTTGCTCGCGTGTAGGTCTCCTCGTAGACCGCTTGCAGGTCTAAGGAGACCGCACCATCTTCACGGAGCAGCGGGATAGGAATCGTCGGCATCCGTTCGTCGCGTCGCCAGTAGTAAACTTCCACTGCTGGGCGGTATTCGCTGCGCGACACGAAGGCGTAGTAATCGCCTTCGGGCAGTGGCTCTACCGTTGGCAGGCGTTCGCCCTTGAGTAGCAAGTCTATCTCCACTAGATGCACCGCGCTCTGCAAGATTTGCTCGCGTTTGCGCAGATACTCGCGCCTGCCGTCCGCGCCCGCACGCTTATTCGCAGGCGAGAGTAGCTCAATTACGGTCACCAGTTCCCGATTCGGGAGGGATACAATCGCTATATAGCGTTCACGCTGCTCCACAGGCATTGGTAGGGTTAGAATTGCTGGCTCGGCGAGGGCGGCGCGCGTTGCCTGCGCCCGTGCCTCGTTCTCCGAGGCAGTGTGAATCACGACATCGGGACGGAACACTTGTCGGGGGGCAGGCAATGGCTCGGTATGTTCCACATAGACGCGCTCCTCAATCTGGGCAGCGTACTTGGGCAGCAGCAACGGCATCAGCCACGACTGGATCGACACAATCATATTCGGGTGAAAGTCGTGCCATAGCTGCTCCTCGATGCGCAAGTCCATCTTCAGGAAGCGCGTTTCGGACATCGGGTGTATTGTACCCTGTTGAGGGGCAACCAAGAAAGCTGCCCAGCAGGCGTGGGTGCTTGTACTGAGCATCTTGCAGACGCAGCAGGTGGGACGGTTGTTGTGTAACCCATCCCAGCCGAATGTCCAACTGCCATACAAGCTGAAAAAAGCATCGCGCCCAGCGTTAGCTGTGTAGAGGTACAATACGAAGTGCCGTCTATTTTGGAGGGATTTCTGATGAGCTACGGCTGGTCAGGCGAGAAGGTTCGGCTGGTACCCTTGGACAGCGAAAGGCACTTCGAGAACGCACTCCGCTGGATTAACGACCCCGAAATTACGCAGTGGACGCTCACAGGCGATTTCCCACTGAGCCGATTAGCTGAGGAGGAGTGGTTCGAGCGGGTGATGCGCCCCAACGAAAAAGAGGTCGTTTTCGCCGTGGAGACTTTAGAGGGGGAGCATATCGGCTTTTCGGGTCTCCATCAGATCAACTGGCGACATGGTACCGCTATGACAGCCACGCTGATTGGGCGCAAAGAATTATGGGGCAAAGGCTACGGCACAGATGCCGTGCGGGTACGCACCCGCCATGCTTTTGAGGTGCTGGGCTTGCGTCTGCTTATTTCCGAAGTGTTGGACGGGAATATAGCGTCCCTGAAAATGCTGCTGAAAGCGGGCTATCAGGAGGTGGGGCGCATTCCCCGCCGCTATTGGAAACGCGGCGCCTACCGCGATGCCATCTTGTTGGTGATTGAGCGTCCTGTAGAATAGCCCACTGTATGTAGAATTTACTGTCTTTACGAAGCGGCAGATACACCTCAAGCGACCACAGCCTTAGTCTTGCATGGGTATAATCCTACTGAAACTGGCTACACACACGGAATGATTAAATACATCGGCTCCAAACGCAATTTAGTTGGCTGGATTGTCGGCGTGGCGCAGCAGGTGGCTGCCTGTATGCCCATCTGCACAGTGGTAGACCTCTTTTCGGGCAGTGCGCGGGTGGCGCATGCGTTCAAAGCGCGCGGCTACTTCGTTTATGCGAACGATTATGCCGCTTACGCCTACATCCTCGCCCGCGCGCTGGTGGAGGCGAACCGCGCCGAATACCCGCCCGAACGCATTCAGCCTATCCTACACGCGCTGATGCAACTGCCGCCCGAACATGGTTGGTTCACGCGCACCTACTGCGAAGCGGCGCGCTACTTCCGTCCCGAAAACGGCGCACGCATCGAAGCCATCCGCAACGCGATTGCCCACTACGACGACCCGACCCTGCAAGCCATCCTGCTGACCAGCCTGATGCTCGCCGCCGACAGGGTGGACTCTACAACAGGGCTGCAGATGGCGTACCTCAAAGAGTGGGCGCCGCGCGCGTACAACCCGCTCCAGTTGCGCTACCCACCGCTGCTGCACGGCGCGGGCAAGGCGTACCACGCCGACGCGCTGGAGGTCGCAGGCGCGCTGGAGGCAGACCTGTTTTACATAGACCCACCCTACAACCAGCACTCGTACCTTGCGAACTACCATGTGTGGGAGACGCTCGTGCTGTGGGACTGCCCCGAAACCTACGGCGTTGCCCGCAAGCGCATCGATGTCAAACACCGCAAGAGTCCGTTCAACGCACGCACGCAGGCACATGAGGCGATGGCGCGCCTCGTGAGCCAAATCCGCGCCAAGCACCTGCTGGTCTCCTTCAACAACGAGGGCTACCTCACCCGCGCGGAACTGGAGGCGATACTTGGCGAGTGGGGCTATGTGCGCTGTTTCGAGCGACCCTATCGGCGATATGTGGGCGCGCTGATTGGCATCCACAACCCGCGCGGCGAGAAGGTCGGGCAGGTCTCGCACACGCGCAACAAGGAGATGCTGTTTGTAGCGACGAAATACAAGGCGGTTGCCGACGCGCTCGACTCAACGGGCGCGGAGCAACCGACGCTGTGGTGAAGAGGCAAGCCGATGGCGAAGATATTGCTGGGCGTTACGGGGAGCATCGCCGCGTACCGCGCGTGCGATGTGGCGCGGGAGTTGATGCATGGGGGGCACACGGTGCATGTGGTGATGACCCGCGCGGCGACGCGCCTGATTAGCCCCGACACCTTCGCCGCGCTGACGGGCAACCCCGTCGTGGTGGAAGTGTTCGACGAGCCCGTGCCTGGGCAGATTGCGCACATCCAACTGGCGCAGGAGGCGGACTTGGTGCTGATTGCGCCTGCAACAGCGCACACGCTGGCGCGACTCGCGTTGGGACTGGCGGACGATATGCTGACCACGCTTGCGTTGGCGACCCGCGCGCCGATCCTGATTGCCCCCGCGATGAACCCCGCGATGTGGAGCCACCCCGCGACCCAAGCGCATGCGGAGACCCTGCGCGCCCGCGGCGTGGAGTTTGTGGAGCCTGCTTACGGGACTATGGCGTGTGGCGACGAAGGCTGGGGCAAACTCGCCGACACGCCTGTGATTGTGCAAGCCGCCCTGCAACGCCTGCGCCGCGCCTGCGACCTGCAAGGCGTGCATGTGCTGATTACCGCAGGACCCACCTACGAGCCGATTGACCCCGTGCGCTTTGTGGGCAACCGTTCCAGCGGTAAGATGGGCTATGCGCTGGCGGAAGCCGCCCTCGCGCACGGCGCGACCGTCACGCTGATTACGGGACCGACTGCTCTCACCCCGCCCGTAGGCGCGCAAGTGATCCGTGTGCAGACTGCGCGGCAGATGTACGATGCGGTGCAGGCGCATTTCGACGCCTGCGAGGTGTTCATCGCCGCCGCCGCCGTCGCCGACTACCGCCCCGAACGCGCCCTGCCCCGCAAACGCAAGCGCACAGGCGCGGAGTGGACGCTGCGACTCGTGCCGAACCCCGACATTCTCGCCAGCGTCGCTGAGCGCAAGGGGCATCGCCTGGTCATCGGCTTTGCCGCCGAGACCGATAAAGCACTCCAGCACGCGAAAGTCAAACTTTCGGGCAAAAACTTGGACTTAATCGCCGTTAACAATGTGCTGGAGCCTGGCAGCGGCTTCGCAGTGGACACCAACCGCTTGACACTGCTGTATGCGGACGGGCGCATCGAGGAGTTGCCGATGATGCCCAAGCGCGCCTGCGCCGAACGGATTATCGAGGTGGTCGCCGAACACCTACGCCAGAGGCGCGGTTAGGTAAACCACCGCGCTGCAATTCATCCTTCCCAAAAGGACAAAAATCGGGTAAACTATCCTTTGTGGACGGACAACTACGCGCGACGATCGAGGAGAAGGTTGTGGAGGGCACACTGCGCCCCGTTCCTACTTTCACGCGGCGCGATGTGCGTATTCCTGCCGTGCCGAACAAAGCGTTCGCGATTATCGGCATGCGCCGTGCAGGGAAGACCACCTTTCTGTGGCAGATTGTTCAGGAACACCTCCTGCATGGCATGCCCCGCGAATATGCACTTTACTTCAACTTCGAGGACGAGCGACTGCTTGACCTGCAGGCGCGCGATTTGCACCTCATCGTGGAGACCTACTACCAACTCTACCCGCACACGCGCGACAGGGAGCGGGTGCTGTTCCTGCTGGACGAGATTCAACGGGTGTCGGGGTGGGAGACTTTTGTGCGCCGCTTGCTGGACAGCGAAACGGTCGCCGTGTTCCTGTCGGGTTCGTCGGCGCGGATGCTGGCATACGAGCTGGGCACAAGCATGCGCGGACGCGCGCTGCCTGTCGTGGTGTTCCCGTTCAGTTTCCGCGAGTACCTGCGCCACTTAGGGGAAGAGCCTGATCGAGCGTTCGCCCATCTGCGCAAGGCGCAGCGGTCGCAGATTCAGGCGCGCCTGCGGCAGTATCTGCACGAGGGTGGTTTCCCCGAAGCCATCGGTCTGGAGGCGGTTGACCGACGCGAGTTGCTGATGAGCTATGTCGACGGCGTCATCCTGCGGGATGTGGTGGAGCGGTATCAGGTGGGCAACATCGGCGTGCTGCGACGGCTGGTGCGCCACCTGCTGAGCAACCCTAGCGCGGTGTTCAGCGTCAACAAGTTCTACAACGACCTGCGTTCGCAAGGCGTCTCGGTGAGCAAGGACACCCTCCACACCCTGCTGGGACATCTGGAGGATGCCTTCCTGATCCGCACCGTGCCGTTTTTCGCCTACTCACAGGCGCAGCAGCGGGTACATCCGCGCAAGGTGTATCCGATAGACACGGGCTTCATTCCGTTCTACACCGCGCCGCGCCCCTTCCCTGTCGGGCACGCCTTGGAGAGCTGCGTGCTGCTGGAACTGCTGCGGCGCAAAATGGAGGTGTCGTACCTACGCACTGCCTCTGGATACGAGGTGGACTTTGTCGCGTTCAGCCCCGATGGAGCCGTCCTGCTGATTCAGGCGTGCGCCGACTTGTCAGATTCGGCGACTCATGCACGCGAAGTGCGCGCCTTACTGGACGCCGCCGCACAGTTCCCGAACGCGAGTCTGCACATCATCACACTTGAGACCGCCCCGCCACCCGACGCACACCCAGCCATTCAGTACCACAACGCTGCGGCATGGCTGCTGGGCGAATCGTAGCAGGTATACTTTTGCACGGATGCGACTCGTTGCCCTGCGCCTAAGCTGCTTTCGGAACTATGCGCACGCGCAAATCAGTCCTTCACCGCGCGTGAACATCTTGCTGGGCGCGAACGCACAGGGCAAGACGAACCTGCTGGAGGCGATCTATTACCTCAGCGCGTTCCGCCCGCTGCGCCCCGTGCGCGAGGTAGACCTCATCCAGTGGGGCGCGCAGGAGATGCGCCTCACTGCGCAGTACGAATCGGACGGATTGACCGATGACCTGCAAGTGCGTCTGCAGGCGCATGGCAAGCGCACGATTACCCTCAACGAGCAGCCCGTCGCCCGACCGAGCGCACTGGTAGGACGGTTGAGCGTCGTGTGCTTCACGGCGAGCGATCTGACGCTGATACGCGGCGAGCCTGCCGACCGCCGACGCTTCCTCGATACCGAAATCAGCCTGCTGAGCCAACGCTACCTCTACTCGCTGGCGCACTACAGGCGCGCCTTAGAGCAGCGCAATAACCTGCTACGCGCCTACTTGGAGGGCGCGGCGACGCTGGAGAGCCTGCCCGAATGGAACGCGCAGCTGGTCAAGTACGGTGCGCGGCTGTTTCAGGCGCGACGGCAGTTTCTGGAACGACTGAACGCCCTCGCCGAGACGACGCACCGCGCCCTCACCCACAGCGCAGAGACCCTGCAACTGCAGTACCTACCTGGGCTGCCTGTTCGCAAACCGCTGCCCGAAAAGGAGGAGGACTGGGCAGACGCCCTGCTGAGCGCGCTGCACCAGTCGGCAGGCGAGGAGCTGCGCCGCGGCACAACGCTGTACGGACCCCACCGCGATGATTTCCAAATCCTCGTGCAGGGCTACGAGGCGCGCCTGTTCGCTTCACAGGGGCAGCAGCGCACCTGTGCCCTCAGCCTGCGCCTCTCAGAGGTCGCGCTGGTGGAGTCTATTCGCAACGAGCCGCCGATTGTGCTGCTCGACGATGTGTTTTCTGACCTTGACCCCGCGCGGCGGCGCAGCCTCGTGGAGTACCTGACCCCACGCACGCAGACTTTTATCACATGCACCGACCTGAGCGCGTTCGACGAAGCGACCCTGCGCGACGCCGTGCTGTTCGAAATCCACAGCGGGACGGTGAGCCGCCGTGCGTGAGCCGCAATCGGCAGGCGACGCCCTCCAACGCCTGCTCGAACGGCTGGGGCTGGACAGGCAACTGCGCACCTACCGCGCGCTGATGCACTGGGACGCGGTAGTTGGCGTACATCTCGCGCAGGTCGCCCGTCCACTGCGCGTAGACGCCGACACGCTGTGGGTCGCCGTCAAGAGCCATGCATGGGTGCAGGAACTCACCTTCCACAAGCGAACGATTCTGCAGCGGCTGAACGCGCACATCGGCGAGGAGCGGTTTCGCGAGGTACGCTTCACCGTGCGCGCCCAGTTGCCGACGGCGTTTCAGGCGGCAGACGACGAGGTGGAAAGCACTCCGCCCCCAGAGCCGCCCCCCTTGAGCGAAGCGGAGATTGCCCAAGTAGAGGCGAACCTGCAGGGCGTAAGCGATTCTGCCCTGCGCGACGCGCTGCGACGAGCGCAACTGGCGACCCTGCGCTACCAGAAGCAACTGGAGCAGCGCGGCTGGCGCAAGTGCCCAATGTGCGGATGCTATCACAGCGGCAACTCGGCAGTTTGTTTCCTCTGCGAGCAGGGCGGATAGGCGAGGTAGTGCGCCCGCGCCCGATGTTGCAACTCGCGCTGGGACTGGCGCTGGGCATCAGCCTTGTGGAGTGGAGCGCGCTGCCCGTCGCGCCGTCGGTCGTGCTGGCGTTGGTGGGTGTGATTGTCGCGCTGGCGTTGCCCGCGTGGGCATTCCTGGCGATTGGGCTTGCGCTGGGCGCAGTGCGCTACGACCTGTGGCGCAGTCCGCCCGTGCAGACGCCCCCGCCTGTGGCAACCCTGCGCGCCGTCGGCACGCTGGAACCCACCCGCAACGGCTACCGCCTGCTGTGCGCCTTTGAGCAGCCTGCCCTGCCCACCTACGCGCTGGTCTACTTCCGCCCCAGCGTGCGCGGCCTGCCTGACTACGGCGATGTGTTCCGCATAGAGGCTTCGTGGCGGCGTCCCGTGCGCTTCAGCGGCTTTGACTGGGCGCGCTACTTGGAGCGCAGGCGCGTGTATCACATCACGACGGTCTTCAGCGAGCGGCAGTTCACAGTGCTGGAGTCGGGCGCGGGGCGTTGGCAGCGCAGGTTCTCGGCAGCGCGCCAGTCGCTACGGCAGACGCTACGACAGCACCTTGACCGCGACGACGCCGCGCTGGTGGAGGGCATGCTGGTCGGCGCGGCAGGCGACTTCCCGCCCCAGCTGCGCGAGGCGTTCCACAAATCGGGCACGGGACACCTGCTGGCGACTTCGGGCTTGCATGTAATGATGGCGCTGCAGATGGTCTACCTGCTGCTGCGCTGGACGCCCGTCCCGTTCGCAGGGCGGATAGGGCTGGTGATTGCGGCGGCGTGGGGCTACGCGCTGCTGGCGGGGCTACGCCCGTCGATCGTGCGCGCGGCGACGATGACCACCTGCGCCCTATGTGCCCCCCTGCTGGGACGCGAGGCGGACAGCCTGAACGCGCTCGGCTTCGCAGGCGCGCTCTGGCTGCTGATTGCCCCGCACGCAATCTTTGAAGTCGGCTTCCAGTATTCGTTCTGCGCTGTGCTGTTCATCCTACTGTTTTACGGCAGGCTGGAGTACGCCTTGCGGCGGCTGGCGGCGCGGGCGAGCATCCTGCCCGACACGGGCAAGCCGAAGTCGCTGGTGGGCAAGGCAGTGCGCAACGGGCTGATTCCGCTGCTCAGCGTCTCGCTCTGTGCGCAGGCGGGCATCAGCCTCGTGCAGCTGTACCACTTCGGCTACATGTCGCTGCTGTCGCCCGTGGCGAACCTGCTGGCGGTTCCGTTGGCGTATCCGATGCTCGCGCTGGGTTTCTGGTTCTGGCTGTCGCAGGGGGTGGGCGCGTTGCCGTTGGAGTGGCTGTGCGCGTGGCAGGGGTGGGTCGCCCTCACCTTCGGCGCGGACTGGGTTCCCGCCATCCGCCTCGCCGCGCTGCCTGTGTGGTTGCCGCTTGCTTTCTATGTGGGCGTGCTGCTCCTTGCGCCCGAACCCCCGCTGGGCGAGGTGGAGGAGTTCTAACCCTGCCGCGCTAACTGACGCCCTCTATCAGCAGGTGCTTCGCGAAGTCTTTCCAAGCCTGATGAATCCAAGGCTCAGCCCTTGCTATCCTTCGCTTGAAGCGTCTCCATTCCGTAATGTTTTGCGAGTCGATACGCTCATGCGACCTTATTTGCGTGAGTGGCATAGGCAGATTCCTAAGGACTTCGGTCAGAGCGCGCGCTACTTCGGGGTGCCATGCTCCCCTTTCCAACCTGGCGAGGGCATATTCAATTCTATGCCACCAATACAAATCGTATTCGTGGAGCCATTCACGGAACCAATCACGGAGAAACTTCACATCCAGCAGGGAGACTAACAACTGACCAGCCGCCGCATAGCCCCGATACTCTGCAGGCTGGTCTTGAATGAGTCGCTGTACCCAAAGTGCCTCTCTACCTCTAAAGCATCGGAAAGCAACTGCGTTGGCGAGGCTTTCCTCAACGATGCGCCCCCAGGATTCAAGGTAAGGATTAGGTGCGCCGTCAGGCAGGGTATCCATAATCGCGTGACCCAACTCATGATAGTAGACCTTGTCCATCACGAGGTGATGCGAGATACCTAAGCGGCTTGCCCAATTCACGATTCGCTCACAGCAGAGGAAAATCGTAGGCAATTGGTGGTTCAGGAAGGCGTTTTCCGCTTCAGCAGTGCGCACATTTGGGTCACCCAGCTGCAGCACTTGGTCTTGGAACTGTTGATTGTGCTGCCCCAAGCGAAGATACAATCCGACAGCGACTACTCGTGAGTACTTTAGCCATCCCTCTTCTTCCTCGTAGCGCTTGAGGCGGTCGAAAAGGTCTTGCTCTCCTTCCTGTGGTTCACGTCGCGTCTCGAGTTCCCCTTCTCTATCCCGCTCTCGTGCTTCGCGCTCGACTTCTTCCTGTAGCAGGGGGCGTATTCTCTCAGGGTCTAACGCACGGCGATATTCGCGTGGATAGAGCATATTCATCTGGTTAGGGTTCACAAGAAACACGGGCAGGCTGACCGCCTTTTTGCCCATCTCCGCGTCCATTCGGCTCCAGAGTTCGTCGCGCTCAAAGTCCATCTGCGCCCCTGCAGGAGAGCCGAGATTGTATACCTGCACAGGCACGCCAACCGTTTTTCGCTTGCGCATAGTGTCCTCCCGCTTCAGTATATGGCAATTATACCTAATGCTCGCCACGATGCAAGGGCTATTGCGCTATGGGGTATCCTATACCCTCGGAGGATGAGAGCGATGGCGCTTACACAGACGCAGCAGTTTCAGCCTGGCATGGGGCTGACCACCACGAAAGCCCCGTTTATCGAGGTCGCCCGCAGCCGCGGCGAGCTTTACATCGAGCAGCCCTACGAGCTGTATTCCGAAGAGAACCACGAGGCGTGGCGACGCCTGTACGCACGCATCCAAGACCGCTGGCAACGCTACGCCACCGAGAAGTTCCTGGAAGGCGTGTCGAAGCTGTGCTTAGACCCGAACCGCGTGCCGCGTCTGGACGATGTGAACCGGTTCCTTCGTTTGCTGTTCATCTTCGACTCGTTCGATCACCTGTTTACCCTTGGATTTTCGGTTCTGGCTGTCGCAGGGGGTGGGCGCGTCGCTGTTGGAGTGGCTGTGCGCGTGGCAGGGGTGGGTCGCCCTCACCTTCGGCGCGGACTGGGTTCCCGCCATTCGCCTTGCCGCGATGCCTGCGTGGTTGCCAATCGCGTTTTATGCGGGCGTGCTGCTGCTCGCCCCCGAACCGCCGCTGGGCGAAGTGGAGGAGTTCTGACAGTGTACCTGAGCGAAGCATAGGCATAGTGGAATTGGCAAGGTATAATTGTGGGCATGAGCGAGCGCGAACTGTTGAGCCGTATCACCCGCGACCCCACCATCTGCCACGGCAAGCCCGTGATTCGTGGCTTGCGCTACCCCGTGTCCACCTTACTGGAACTGCTCGCAAGCGGCATGACACCCGAAGAGATTTTGCAGGACTACCCCGATCTTGAAATGAACGACTTGCGGGCAGCACTACTGTACGCGGCGCGTCTTTCTGAAGTCAAACATATGATTGCAAGATGAAAATGCTCGTCGACGCCCAACTGCCAGCACGCCTTGCGAATCACTTGCGTCGTCGAGGGATCGAGGTTCTCCACACGAGTGAGCTCCCTCTCGGCAACCGAACCACAGACGAGGAACTCAAGTACCTATCCTTGACGCAGGCGTATGTCATCGTGACCAAAGACGGCGACTTTGTAGACAATTTACTGCTTCACCATAACTTGTCCAACAACGAACTGATAGAGTTGTTCACGAATTACGAGCTAGAGATTCTGGATAGCCTCTCGAAAGCCCACTTCGTAGAGTTGACTCGTCTGGGAGTGGTCGTGCGCTGGTGAGAGTAGAACCTGCAGAGAGCTACTCTTCCGCTGAACCGCCTTCTGGGTGAGCGAACTTGGTATCGTCATTATCGGAGTCAATCACTATTACGGTATGGTCTCCCGCAAAAACCTTATGCAGCTCCGATTCGGGAGTTTCTGCGATAGTTTGGTAAAACCGAACGATATGTTGGAGGTAGGCAGGAGTGCTGACGCAGATACGAAACATTTGTTGATTCCGACGGCGCACATACAACCAACCCCACGGGATGGCAGATGACTCGCCCTCGTGAAGCACGGTCGCATGAATCTCTAAGATGCTATCTTCTGTGTCAAGCGTCCAAACTAAGGTTGGGTTCACGATATTGACTTCCGCTAACCAGGACTGAACTTCAAATTGCTGGTAATGCTGCTTCAACATCTCCCACCATAGCTCGATAAGTGCCAGCGTTGATGATAGGTCAGCGTCGTAGAAGGCTTCGTGGGTAGCCTCTACGGCGCTGACTCCAAATGGACGCCTCGTTGGGGGAAGCTTTTCTAAAGCCTCCCGAATGATTGTGAGGCTTTCCTCTTGGTCATGCTTGAGTTCTCTCATGTCGTTCCCACGACACTCGGCAACCAGCGTGTCCCCAACATACGCATACTCCACCACGACGCCTGGCACGCCGTCTACCGTCCGCACACGATGACCTAACCCCTCGTACTCATAGGATACCCCAGTTGAAGCGTTCGCACGGAGAATGCGCACTGGTTTCTCGCTCACTCCTACCACACAAAGCGAAGCTCAGTAATCTGCCAGTCCGTGCCGCTGCGCAGCAATCTGAACTCTACCCTGCCGTCTCCCTTGCTTCCCCGAACCAACATCTGCAAAGTCGCCGCCGTCTGCCTGTCAGTCGTCATAACCCCTCAGCGTGTTGACCCCAAGCAGGTACGCGCCGACCCCGCGCATAAAATCCCGTTCCCCAAGGCCCTCTCTCCGCGTGGGCTACCCATCCGCCGCAACCAGCGGGATGCTCTCGCCCTTAGACCGCACCTGACGACGCACGATGTCTATGTGATACTTGTGGCAGGGCACAAACGCAAGTACGACGGCGTATTCTTCCTCGCCTTTTCGGTAGGATACTCGCAGCGGGTCCTCCCGAAGCAGCCGCGGACACCAGCAGATGCCTGCGACGCCTATCCACAAGGAACCTTCCGCTTGTGAAAGCGACACCCTCTGCTCTGGGTTGCTGCTAAACCCGATGCAGAGTTCCTCGTCTTCCGCCAAGCCCGACCAACTGACCCAAACTCCGGGCGCGAACACCCACCGTACCCACGCCTCGATTCGCTCAACCATCTTCATCACGCCCCCGAACAGTATGTCGCGATTATACCTAGTGCCTATAACCTACTGGCGCATCTCCCACTATAGGGTATCCTACCTGCTCGGAGGATGAGAGCAATCACGCTATCACAGACGCAGCAGTTTTGCCCCGAGGAGATAACCACCCGTTAGAGCAGGTATACTCTCTTCCATCAGGAGGAGAACTATGCCGAGAATCGAGAAATCCATCGCCATCAACGCGCCTGCGGAGAAGGTCTTCGAAGTGCTACAGCAGGCGGAGTCGTTCGCGAAGTTCCTGCCCCATGTGAAAAATGTGCAAACGCTGGAGCGCACCGAAAACAGCGTGCTGCTGGAGTGGGAAGTAGTCGCGCCTGGCGTGGGGATGCCCGTGCGCTGGAAGTCGCGCCATACCATCGATGCGGCGAACCATCGCGTCGCGATGCAGCCCGAAGGCGACGCGCTGGTCAAACTCAGCGGCGAGTGGCGCGTGGAACCCCAAGACACAGGCAGCACCCTCGCTGCCGTGCTGGACTACGAGGCGAATGTGCCCCCGATGTTCGCAGGGCTGGCGCAAAACGCGGTCAACACCATCATTCAGGACTGGCTGAACGGCTTCAAGCAGCGCGCGGAGGGCTAACATGGCGCGAGTGGAGCTGGAGACCGTCATCCACGCCCCACTGGAAACCGTCTACGCCGTCGCTCGCGATGTGGAGGCGTTTCCCCAGTTCATGCCCGATGTGAAGTCGGTGCGCATTCTCGAAAAGAGCGCGGACGGCAGCCGCACGCTCACCGAGTGGGTCGCCTACGCCTCGCAACTCAAACTGCAAGTCAAGTGGACAGAAGAGGACCTCTGGGACGACACGGCGCACACCTGCCGCTTCCGCCAAGTTAAGGGCGATTACGACCAGATGGAGGGGCTGTGGGAGTTTTTGCCGCACCCAGAGGGCACGCTGTTTCGCAGCACGCTGGACTACGAGTTGCGCGTGCCGCTGCTGGGCGCGATTGTGCAAAAGGTTGTCCACCACCTTGTGGTGCAAAACCTGAAGGGGATACTGGACGGGGTTAAGGCGCGCGCGGAGGCGATGGCGCGTGGAAGTTGACCGCCTGCGGTCGTTGCTGGAGCAGGTCGCGCACGGCGCGTTGAGTGTTGAGGACGCGCTAAGTGCCTTGCGCGACTTGCCGTATCAGAATCTGGACTTCGCGCGGATAGACCACCACCGCGCGTTGCGCAAGGGTTTCCCTGAGGTGGTGTTCTGTGCGGGCAAGACGCCCGAACAGGTCGCCGCAATCGTGGCGCAGATGGCGTCGCAGGGGCGCGTGCTGGCGACCCGCGCGAGCGAGGCGCACTACCAGGCAGTGCGAGCAGTGGTTCCCGACGCGGTGTACCACACGCTCGCGCGTGCGATCACGGTCGGCGCGTTCCCCGAAGCCCCCGACGCGCCCTACGGAGTCGTGCTGGCGGCAGGCACGGCGGACATCCCTGTCGCGGAGGAGGCAACGCTCACGGCGCGGATGATGGGCGTGCGAGTCGAAACGCGCTACGATGTCGGCGTCGCGGGGCTGCACCGCCTGCTGGAACATCTGCCGCTGCTGCATGGCGCAGGCGCGATTGTGGTTGTTGCGGGGATGGAAGGCGCGCTGCCCAGCGTGGTCGGCGGGCTGGTCGCCTGCCCTGTGATTGCCGTGCCGACCAGCGTCGGCTACGGCGCGCACTTCGGCGGGCTGGCACCTCTGCTGACGATGCTCAACTCGTGTGCGCCTGGCGTCGCCATCGTCAACATCGACAACGGCTTCGGCGCAGGCTACCTGCTGGGGCGCATCCTGCTTACCAGTGCATCGTGAATCGCGCCCTACCGTCGGCTCAGCTCTCAAGCTGTTGGAAGAAGCTGGGATTGTTGCGCCAATCTTCGCGTACCTTCACCCACAATTCCAGAAAGATTCTGCGTCCGAACCAGAGTTCGAGTTCCTCGCGCGCTTGCTGCCCGATCTTCTTGAGCATCCTGCCGCCCTCGCCGATAACGATGCCCTTGTGGGTCTCGCGCTCCACATAGATTGTCGCCGCAATATAGAGTACGCCGTTGGGTCGCTCCTCCCAGCGTTCGATGGCAACGCCGATGCCGTGGGGCACCTCTTGGTAGGTGTGCAGCAGCGCCTTCTCGCGGATGATTTCGGCGGCGAAGAGTCGTTCGGGCTGGTCGGTGATCTGTTCTTGGGGGAAGTAGGGAGGCGATTCGGGCAGGCGCGCGAGAATCATCTCCAGCAGTTTGTCGCAGTTATGCCCCTTGACCGCGTTGGTCATCATCCAGTCGGCATGGTTAGGAACTAACTGCCAATAGGCTTCGGTGTGGGGCTTCACCTTTTCGGGGGGCAGCTTGTCCATTTTGTTCAGCACGAGGATAATCGGCGCGTGCGCCTCTTTCGTCAGCAGGTCGGCGATGTGGCGGTCTTCGGCGTTAGGCGGTTTGGAGGCGTCCACCACGAACAGAATCAGGTCGGCGTCGGGCAGCGCGCCCACCGCCGCCTCCACCATCCGCTCGCCGAGTTTGTATTTCGGTTTGTGGATGCCTGGCGTGTCCACAAACACGATTTGCGCGTCGGGGCGGTTCAGGATGCCCAAGATTCGTCGGCGCGTGGTCTGCGGGCGCGGCGAGACGATGCTCACCTTGCGCCCGACG
Source organism: Synechococcus sp. RC10A2 (assembly GCF_047502605.1). NCBI lineage: Bacteria > Bacillati > Cyanobacteriota > Cyanophyceae > Synechococcales > Synechococcaceae > Synechococcus > Synechococcus sp. RC10A2. The sequence goes on along the minus strand of NZ_JANSHP010000083.1, from coordinate 32,784 downwards.
AAGTGGTTGACCAGCGTGCTTTTGCCGACATTCGGCTTACCCACGACTGCCACGAAGCCCGCGCGGAAGGGCACTGCCTGCTCACCCATGAGACTCGCTGTTGCCGTCGCCGTAGATGGTTTTATCGGGACATGGTTCGGGCGCGCGGTCGGTACGGGCGATAAACCGCTCCATATCGCGCAGGTCGTGGAAGTTGGGACCCAACGCGATGCGCAGCTCGCGCGCGGTCATCTCAGGATGCGCAAACACCATCACCTTTTTGCCCTTCGCGCGCAGCGTCTCCACCAGCCGCTCGAAGTTGCCGTCGCCGCTCAGAATCGCGCACACATCGTAGTGGTCTATGGTCAGTAGAGCGTCCATCACAATGTCCACCGCCAGCTCGATGCGCTCCCACGGCACATCTTCGCGTCCTTCGCCGCAGCAGCCCTTAATCGGGCGCGTGCGCAGCACATAACCGGAGTGCAGCAAGTAGTCGTGGAAGGTCGCGTCGCGCCCCTTCGCGTTCGGGTCTACCGCCGTATAATAATAAGCGTCCGCCACCTTCATGCCAAGAGTCGTCCGAAAATAGCACAGCAGCTTCCGATAGTCAATAAACCATCCCAGCCGCTTCTGGGCATAATACATATTTGCGCCATCGACAAAAATAGAAACCCGCTCCAAGAGAAGACACCTCCTGAGGAAACCTGAATATCAAGTATACCCCATCTCCCGTGCAGTGGGTATCCTGTTGAGGGATGCGCATTTTGGAGATTGTGTCGGGCGTGACGGCGTGCGGGGCGACGGTGCATACGCTGCAGATTGCCAAAGAGTTGCACCGTCGGGGGAATGCCATTACTCTGATGGGCAAGCCGGGCGCGTGGGTGCTGCAGCAGGCGCGGCAGGCAGGCGTGCCGACGCTCGAATCGCGCATGAAGCGGCTACCCCTGCGCGACCTGAGAGACGCCGCGCAGTTCGTGCGCGAAAATCAGATCGAGGTGCTGCTGGCGCACATGTCGGGCGCGAACAACTTCGCTGTGTGGTTGAGCCGTCTTGCGAAAGTGCCCGCCGTGCTGCGTGCGCATGCGCACACCCTCCACTTCCACTGGCGCATGGCAGACCACATCATCGCCGTGTCAGAGCAGACGCGCCTGTATCACATTCGGCGCAACTTCGTGCCCCCGTCGCGCGTCAGCACCGTGCATGGGTTTGTAGACCCCGCGCGGCTGATTGTGCCCGATAAGGGGGCGCGGCAGGCAGTTCGAGCGGAGCTGGGACTGACGCCCAGCGATTTCGTGGTGGGCGTGATTGGCAACATCATTCCGCGCAAGGGGCAGATTTACTTGGTGCGTGCGCTGCCGCAAGTAGTTAGGCGCTATCCGCAAGTGCGCATCTTGCTGGTCGGCGTGGTGCATCCGCCGCGCTACGGCGAGCAGGTGCGCCGCGAGGCAGAGCGGTTGGGCGTGGCGGAGCATGTGCTGTGGCTCGGCGAGCGCAAGGATGTGCCCCGCTTGCTGCAAGCCATCGACCTGTACGCGCTACCGACGCTCAGCGACATGCTGCCGATGGCAATGCTGGAGGCGATGTGGGCGGAGCTGCCGATTTTGGCGACCACCGCAGGCGGCATCCCCGAAGCGATTACGGACGGCGTTCATGGTTGGCTTGTCCCACCGAAAGACCCCGACGCGCTGGCGCGGGCGCTACTGGAAATCATCGACAGCCCCGACGAACGCGCAAGGCGCGCCCAGAACGCCCACCAGCGCGTGCAGGAATCGTTCACCGTACAGCCGCAGGTGGCGAAGATTGAGGCGATTCTGCAGAAGGTGGTGCAGGCGTATCACTAACCACCCTGCATCCACCGCTCCCGCGTCGCTATCACCAACTCACCCGTCGCAGGCGTCAAATAGCCCGACAACACGCGGTACGCCACCTCAAAGTTCAGCCAAAACTCCAACAGCATGTTGATGTACGGTCCCGGACTATCGCTCGGCACGCTGTCTTCCGCGTTGAACCGCCGCAGCGGATCCGCAGGGTCGCACCACCCAAGCAGCGTCGGCGGGTGCGAAAACGCCATCCGCTGCGGGTACACCGCCGCGCCCAAGTATGCGTCCAACAGATACCCCATCAGCCGACGGTACGCCCGCCGCCGCGCACGCACAGGATCCGTCGTCCAAATGCTGGAGATGTCCCCGCCTGGATCGCGAGCCGTCGTGTTGGAACCCACATAGCTGCGCGTCGGGTTCGCCGCGTCGTACAGCCCGTAGCTGTTTAGCTGCGGATGCGCGTTTAGCCCATCCAGCGTATCAGAATTCCACACCCACACGCCGCGAATCGGCACAAAAGGCGTCGTCTGCGTGTTCTCATTCGAATCCGCAGGAATGCTTGACCGAACAATCCGCACACCCGACTCGTAGAGTGCCTGCATCACAGCAGGCGAGCCGTAGTATGTGGCTGCCGTAATTTGGAACCTGTCCGCGCCGCCGACGCCCCCGTCCGCAAAGCCCAGCGCGTGCATCTCCGCGCGGTTGCGCTCCACCAGTATCCGCGCCGCGTGCAAGCTGCGCGGTGTGTAGCTCACCACCTCTGCGCTGCCCGACATCGTAGGGGCAATATCGTAGTAGACTTCGCCGTCTATCTCAATCTCTACAGCGCTTACAGGCGGCGGGATATGCCCCTTGCGCACCATCTGCCCGTGCGCCACAGGCACATCGTTCGGCGCAGCGAGCGGATAGCCCGCGTCCGTGTGGCGCGAAAGGTTTCGCGTACTGCGAAACCCAACGCGATGGTCGTGCCAGCAGAAGCGCATGCTCCGATTCTGCTCGCGCACAAACAGTTGCAGCATCTGCTGCGCAAGGCTTACACCAGTAGCGTCCAACGCTTCATCAGCAGTGCTGCTGAAGCTCGTAGAGAGCGCCCGCCTGCCGCGCATAAACAGATTCCACGCGCCCTGCCGAATGTAATCCGTGCCGTACCGCCCGCCCGTCGTGATGGCTGCCCAAAGCGGAACTTGCGTGCGCGGGAAAAACTCCGTCGCGTACCACTCGTAGGTCATGAGCCGATTGCGCAGCCAATCGTTCACATACGGCGCGCCCGTAAAGCGCGGCGCGGTGTCCGCGCCAACATCTTGCACATCGTCCAGCATCATCATAATGGGCAGCGCATAGCGCGGCGCAAGCCCGATGCACTTGAGCGCGTAGAGCAGCCAGAACGCTTGCTGGGGGCGTCCCATGTTCATCGCGCCTGCAGGAACGGCCAGTGACTCCAAGAGACGCGGGAGCAGGTAGCAGTTTTTGTAGCGGTAGGCGCAGATAGGCGTCGTGTCAAACACATAATCTTCGCCGATGACCTCCGCCAGCACTTCGCCCGCGCTGCCAAGCGCGTTGTGCGCAGTCGTGTTCAGTCGCCACACATAGAAACCATCGTCCACTTCTCTGTCGGTAATGATGGGCAGATAGCACTCTGCGTTTTCGCGCGTGAGCCTGACGCGCAGCGTCTGCGCCTGCGGTTGGTTCATATTCGGTCCGATTTTATGCGCGGTGCTGGCGAGGTTCGCACGGTCAGGACGCACCAGCGGGAAGTCGCTGGGGAACGCCACCGCCGTGCGGTTCGTCGCGAAGTGGATACCGAAATACGCAAACGGCGGGTCTTGCGGCGCGTTCCAGCCGAGAAATCGGAAGGTGTAGTGGATGGGGGGATTGGCGCTGGAATAACTGTCCGACGGATGAACGATGAGCACGGCATGGTATTCGCGCAGGCGATTGCGCAGGCTCGCGTCGTCGATGTCCAGTCGGTGTTCGGCATTCGGAAGCGCGAGTCGGACTTCGCCGCTGCTTGCGTAGGTGTAGGCGCGTTCGGCAGTGAATCCCATCAGGCGCAGCGCCGTGAGTACCCAGCCTGCGCGGGTGGTTGCGGCATCCGTAATGAGTAGCACCTTCGGCGGCATTACCGTACCCCCACAATCTTGCTCGTAAGCACAACTGTACCGCTGGCGACGCTGACCTCGATGCGGTACTGGTCGTAGTAGCCGTCGCCTGTGGCGGGGATGTCCAAGCGCACCCAGTTCGGGTTCGCGGAGTCGGTGGCGAAATTACCTGAGGCAAGGGTTTGCCAGCCGCTGCTGAGAGGCGTACCTGCAAGGTCGGTGGCGCGTGCGCGGATGGTGTAGCTGATGGCGGTGTTGCTGGCGCGGTGGGCGAGCCAGACGAGTTTGCGGTACTGCCCGCAGTTATCAAGCGTGGGTAGTTCGGCGGCGGTACTGCCGAGCAAATCGCGCGCGGTGGTGTCGACGGTAAGCGTGGCGACGAGGAGGGTGTCGGCAGGGCGCGTTGTAATCGCGCCCTGCTGCCGCACGGGCAGCGGCGACTCCATGCTCACATCGGCAAGCTCCGAAGCGTTTCTGAGAAAGCGTACAGGCATCGCGTTCACTCCTTCCAATAGCCTTGACTTGCGATTAGACGCGAGTAAACCAAGCGCGGGGTCGCACTGCGCACTTCGAGGCGGTACTCATCCCAGTGTCCTTCGGGGATCTCCACGCGGAACCAGCGCAGGGGCGGGGTCTGGATGGTGGCTTGTCCAATCGCGCGCCAGCTGCTGCCCAACGGCACGCCGTTGAGGTCTACCGCGCGCGCCCACACGCGCATGTTCACATTCACAGGCGCGTTGCCTAAGGCGTAGCCTGTCCAGTAGAGACGGTCGTAGGGCGTCACGCCTCGCACTATGGGGAGGAGGGGTACGATATCGCCTGTGAGGTTGCGCCACAGGCTGTCGCAGCGCGTACGCCCCTCCCACAACACGGCGACGAAATACGGCTCGTAGTAGCGTTGTTGACAAACGGCGGCTTCGCGCACCTCCAGCGTGGTCAGCACTGCCGCGCCCACAGGTTTACCAGTTTGCTCACAGCCCCATGGGCAACCGGGCAGAGGCAACGCGGGTATACTTACCGCAGCTATGTCGCGCAACTATCGGGACACACTCCACCTACCGAAGGATGAGCAGACCATTCCGATGCGGGCGAACCTGCCTGAGCAGGAGCCGCGCTGGCAAGCCTTCTGGCGCGAGATTGACTTGTACGGCAAGATGCTCGCCAAGCCTGCGCCGAACGGCGACTTTATCCTGCACGACGGACCGCCCTACTCCAACGGCGACATCCACATCGGGCACGCGCTGAACAAAACGCTCAAGGACATCGTGGTGCGCTCTTACTGTATGCGCGGCTACCGCACACCTTATGTGCCGGGCTGGGACAATCACGGCATGCCCATCGAGAACGCCGTGAGCAAACAGTTTTTGGCGCGCGGCGAAAAGCCCGACAAGGCGACCCTGCGCCGCGCCTGCCGCGAATACGCCCAACACTTCGTGCAGGTGCAGCGCGAGCAGTTCGAGCGCTTAGGGCTGGTCGGCGATTGGGAGCGCCCCTACCTCACGATGGACTACGCTTTTGAGGCGGGGATTGTGCACATCTTCGGCGAGTTGGTGCGGCGTGGTTACATCTATCGCGGGCTGCGCCCGACGCTGTGGTGCCCTACCTGTCAGACCGCGCTCGCCGACGCCGAGGTGGAGTACGAGCCGAAGGTCTCCGACTCAATTTATGTGGCGTTCCTCGTCATCAAGCCGCCTGCGAGCGCGCCCGCGACGGAGAACCTGCGCATCCTCATCTGGACGACCACGCCGTGGACGATTCCCGCGAACCTCGCGCTGGCAGTGCATCCCGAACTGGACTACGCCTATGTGCAAGCGGACGGCGCGGTCTACCTGCTGGCGCATCGGCTGGTCGCACCGACGATGGAACTGCTGGGCATTCAAGACTACACGGTGCTGGGCACAGCGACGGGCGCACAGTTAGAGGGCGCAGTCGCACGCCACCCGATTTTCGAGCGCGAGTCGCCCGTGGTGCTGGCGGACTATGTGTCTGCGGAGGACGGGACGGGCGTGGTGCATACTGCCCCAGGACACGGCGCGGAGGACTTTGCGACAGGTAAAAAGTACGGGCTGCCTGTGCTGTGCCCTGTGGACGCGACGGGCGTGTTCACCGACGAGGCGGGCGAGTTCCGTGGGCTGCCGATTGCGCCCGAGGGCAACCGCGCCGTCATCGAGCGGCTGAAAGCGGTCGGCGCGCTGCTGCACTACGAGCCGTACCACCACAACTACCCGCACTGCTGGCGCTGCGACACGCCGCTGATTTTCCGCGCTACCGTGCAGTGGTTTATGAGCATCGACCACGCGGGGCATCGCGAGCGCGCCTTGCAGGCGATTCGTAGCGTGCGCTGGATCCCGCCTGAAGGCGAGGAGCGCATCACCGCGATGGTGCGGAATCGCCCCGACTGGACGCTGAGCCGCCAGCGGGCGTGGGGCGTGGGTATCCCCGCCTATTTCTGCGAGGCGTGTGAGGAGCCTATCCTGCAACCCGACCTCATCGAGCGCGTGGCGCAAATCATCGAGCGTGAAGGCTCCGATGTGTGGTTCACGCACCCTGCTGACTACTTCCTGCCCGACGGTTTCGCGTGTCCCAAGTGCGGCGCGACCCAGTTCCGCAAAGAGACCGATGTGCTGGATGTGTGGTTCGATTCGGGCAGCACGCATCGGTTGGTGCTGGAGACGCGCCCCGAGTTGCGCTGGCCTGCCGATTTGTACCTGGAAGGCTCCGACCAACATCGCGGGTGGTTCAACTCCAGCCTGATGATAGCGATTGGCACGCGCGACGCCGCGCCCTACCGCATCGTGCTGACGCACGGCTTCGTAGTGGACGGCGAAGGGCGCAAGATGAGCAAAAGCGAGGGCAATGTCGTTAGTCCACAGGAGGTCATCCAAAAGATGGGCGCGGATGTGCTGCGCCTGTGGGTCGCCTCGTGCGAATACTTCGAGGATGTGCGCCTCTCAGACGAGATTCTCAAGTATGTCGCCGACGCCTACCGCCAGATTCGCAACACGCTGCGCTTCATCATCGGCAACCTCGCCGATTTTGACCCCGCCTGCGACGCCGTGCCGTATGAGCAACTCAACGACCTCGACCGCTGGATGCTCGCGCGCCTGCAAGAGTACCTGCGCTACGCCCTCAACGCCTACGAGTCGTTCGAGTACCATCGCTTTTATCACGAGACGCGGCGGTTCTGTAATGTGGAGTTGAGCGCGTTCTACTTGGATGTGATTAAAGACCGCCTGTATGCGGAAGCGCGCGATTCGGTGGCGCGGCGCGGCGCGCAGACCGTGCTGCACGAGTTGGCGAGCGCGCTCGTGCGCCTGCTCGCGCCGATTATCCCGCACACGGCAGAGGAGGTGTGGCAGCGGCTCCCGATGCCCGATAAGCCCATCAGCGTCCACTTGGCGGATTTCCCGACCGTGCGCGAGGCGTGGCGCGACCCTGCACTGCTGGAACGCTGGGAGCGCATTCTGGAAGTGCGCGAGGCGGTCAACCGCGCCGTCGAACAGGCAAAAAACGAGAAGTGTATCCCCAACCCGATGAGCGCGCAGGTGATTGTGCATGCGCCCGCGCCACTGCACGCGATCCTGAGCGCGTACCCGACGCCGCCCGCGCCTGACAATATGCTCGCGCGCGTGTTCGGCGTCTCGCAAGCGGAGGTTGCCTCTACCGACGGCGACTTGCAAGTGGAGGTGCGCCTTGCGCCTGGGCGCAAGTGCGCCCGCTGCTGGCTTGTGCTGCCTGATGTGGATGCTGAGACGGAGCTGTGTCATCGGTGTAAGGTGGTGCTGGGCGTATAATAAGTGCCTTCGCGATATGATTTCAACACACAGACAGGGCAGGCACAAGACCTGCCCCTACAAGGTTGGTGTTGCCACGCCTCCGTAGGGGCAACCCTTGTGGTTGCCCGTTCCAGGTTGCCTGTGTCGAAAACACAGCGCATAGGCACTTACAACGCAAAAGCCCTCCCCCACTCCACGCAGGGGAGGGCTGGGACTACAGGCAACAGGCAACTACGCCGCTTCGATGTTGAACTGGTTCAGGATATTGCGCACTTGGGTAATGAACTCGGACGGCGTCGCGTTCGGGTTCCAGATGACATAGCCCGATGCGCCCGTCTCGCGTTGCCACTGGGTCGCATAGCTCGCGTACTGGTTCGGGATAATCAGGAAGAACGGGGTTCGCGGGTTCGTCGAGGTTATCTGGTTCACGAAGGTCTGCGCGTTGAAGTTATCCACTTGTCCTGTCGGGGTCGCCCAGAACACGAACACAGCGCTCCAGTTGCCTGTCTGGAACTCGTTCACCGTGCGGTTCGTGTCGGGTACGGTGCACACATACCAGTTGGTAGGCGTCGTGGCGTCGAAGGAGCGCGTCAGCTCCGTCCCGCCCGTTGCGAAGAACACCTGTCTCATCGGTTCAGTCCTCCTTCAATCGGTTTTCGGTTCCGCGCGCGAACCTGAAAAAATTATCGGCAGGAACGCCGAAAATCTTTAGGGGGGTTGCCCCCAGAGGGCGGTATAATACCCCCAGATTGCCCGACACGGGAGGCTAATTCTATGTGCGGTATCACAGGATACATCGGTTCGCGTCCCGCGCTGGAGGTCGCGCTGGACACGCTGAAACGGCTGGAATATCGGGGCTACGACTCGGCGGGCGTCGCCTTTTGGGGCGGCGAGAAGTTGCAGGTGATGAAGCGTGCGGGCAAAATCCAGCAACTGAGCGACCTGCTCAACGGCGTAGAGGCGCATGGGCTGGCGGTCTCGCACACGCGCTGGGCAACGCACGGCATCCCCAACGACCCGAACGCGCACCCCCATACCGACGAGCAGGGGTGCGTCGCCGTCGTCCACAACGGCATCATCGAAAACTACTTGGAACTCAAGCAAGAATTGCTCGCGCGGGGGCACCAGTTCCGTTCGGAGACCGACACAGAGGTGCTGGCGCACCTTATCGAGGAGCAACTCGCGCAGGGCTATGCGCCCGAAGAGGCGGTGCGCCGCGCGTTGCAGCCCGTGCGCGGCTCGTATGCGATTGCCGTGCTGTTTACGGACTATCCCGACCGCGTGGTGGTCGCCCGCAACGACTCGCCGCTGGTGATCGGGCTGGGCGACGGCGAGAACTTCGTCGCGTCGGACATCCCCGCGCTGCTGCCCTACACGCGGCGCGTGATTTTGCTCGAAAACGGCGATGTGGGTGTCGTGACGCGCGACGCCGTGCGCCTGACGCGACTGGACGGCGCGTCCGTCGAGCGACCGCCCGTCGAAATCACCTGGTCTGCCGAAGCCGCCGAAAAAGGCGGGCACGAGCATTTTATGATTAAGGAGATTCTGGAGCAGCCCGAAGCGGTGCGCGACACGCTGCGCGGCAGACTCAAGCCCAACGGCGGCATCCAGTTCCCCGAATTGAAACTGGAGGTGGAAGACTGGCAGAAGTTTCGGCGCATTCTGATTGTGGCGTGCGGCACGGCGTACCATGCAGGGCTGGTTGGCAAGCACGCGCTGGAACGCTGGCTGCGCCGACCCGTGGAGGTCTACTACTCGTCCGAGTTCCGCTACGGCGACCCGATTCTGCAGCCGAATACGCTGGCGGTGTTCATCAGCCAGTCGGGGGAGACGGCGGACACGCTCGCCGCGCTGCGCCTGTGCCGCGAGGCAGGCTACACCACGCTGGGCATCGTGAATGTGGTCGGCAGCAGCATCGCCCGCGAGTGCGACCATGTCATCTACACGCAGGCGGGACCCGAAATCTCCGTCGCCTCTACCAAAGCCTACAGCACGCAGGTTGCCGTGTTGTATCTGCTGGGGCTGTACCTGTCGGCAATCAACGGCACGCTGCCGATGCAGACCTACTCGGAGGGGGTCAAGGGGCTGATGCAGATGCCCTCGCTGATTGCCCGCAGTCTGGAGACCGAGCCGCAGGTGCGCCAAATCGCCGAGCAACTCCACCAGACGCCGCTGGCGTTCTACTTGGGGCGCGGCGTGGACGCTTATGTGGCGATGGAAGGCGCGCTCAAAATCAAGGAAATCGCCTATGTGCCCACGCAGGAGCCGCCCGCAGGCGAGATGAAGCACGGACCCCTCGCGCTGGTAGAACCAGGCGTTATCGCGGTGTTCATCGCCACGCAGGAGCGCACCCGCGAGAAACTGCTGGGCAACCTAAAGGAGATTAAGGCGCGTCAGGGCACGGTGTTCCTCGTGACCACCGAAGACGACCACCTGCTGCCCCAGGAGGCGGACTACACGGTGTTTGTGCCCAAGCCGCCGTTGGAGGAACTCTCGCCGTTGGTGAGCATTCCCGTGCTGCAACTGTTTGCTTACCATGTCGCCCGCTTGCGCGGGTGCGAGATCGACCAGCCGCGCAACCTCGCCAAGAGCGTGACAGTGGAGTAGCGGGTATCCTACAGGCGGGTGAACCTATGCCAGCGGTAGCGACACAGCGCGGGCTAACCGCCGAAGAGTTCTGGCAAGAGTACGCAGGCAAGCCCTACGAACTCGTGCGCGGGGAGGTCAAACAACGAATGCCTGTCGGCTTGTGGCACGGGATACTGGCGGGCGAACTGGTCGCCCGCTTCCGCGAACACCTGAAGCGTCGTCCTGAACAGGTGGGCAAACTCGCCGTTGAAACGGGTTTTCGTGTGCGCACGGCGCTGGGCGAGTCGGTACGCGCCCCCGATGTGGCGTTCATCCGCGCCGAACGATTGCCCAGCCCCCTGCCCCACACCTTCGCCGACCTCGCGCCCGACCTCGTGGTGGAAATCGCCTCGCCCAACGACGCCTACTCCGAGCTGCGCGACAAGGTGGACGAATGGTTGCAGGCAGGCGTGCAGGTGGTGTGGGTGGTTGACCCCCAGCGGCGCACGGTGGAGGTGTTTCAGCCTGACCAGCCGATTCGCGTGCTGCGCGCGGGCGACACGCTCACGGGCGCGCCTGTGCTGCCCGACTTCCAACTGCCCCTCAGCGAACTGTTTGCGGAACTCGACGAGGCGTAGCGGGTATCCTACCAACAGGTGAGCGTATGCCAGCGGTAGCGACACAGCGCGGGCTAACCGCCGAAGAGTTCTGGCAGCAATACGCGGGCAGACCTTACGAACTCGTGCGCGGGGAGGTCAAACAACGGATGCCTGCAGGGCTAATTCACGGGCTGATAGCGATGCGCATGGGTCGGCGAATCGACGCCGTCGCGTCCGCCAGCAAGCGTGGGATTACCGTCGCCGCCGAGACGGGTTTTCGTGTGCGCACGGCGTTGGGCGAGTCGGTACGCGCCCCCGATGTGGCGTTCATCCGCGCCGAACGCCTGCCCAGCCCCCTGCCCCACACCTTCGCCGACCTCGCGCCCGACCTCGTGGTGGA
>NZ_JANSHP010000083.1:0-21443 GCF_047502605.1 Synechococcus sp. RC10A2 | reverse complement strand
TGCGCGACAAGGTGGACGAATGGTTGCAGGCAGGCGTGCAGGTGGTGTGGGTGGTCGACCCGCAGCGGCGCGTGGTGGAGGTGTACCAGCCTAATCAGCCGATCCGTGTGCTGCGCGAAGGCGACACGCTCACAGGCGACCCCGTGCTGCCCGACTTCCAACTGCCCCTCAGCGAACTGTTCGCCGAACTTGGCGAGGAGTAATACCAATCGCAAGTGCAGAGTTTACAATTGCCCCCCTCCTGCAGGTTCCCCCCACTTCGTGAGGGGAACCGAGCCACGCGCCCATTCGGTTCCCCCTGCATGCAGGGGGAACCTTAAGGAGGGGGTCTTCAATCTTGCTGGTTTTCGTAAATTTTGCCTACGCGATTGGTATAATCGGTTCGACACCCTCTTCCACCCCTCCAGAACTTGACAATACCCCACTCAAGTCAGGTATAATCGCACCACTCAAAAAACGGGAACTTTTTCCCTTGCGTCAGAGGTATCTATGGCTGTGGAAACTCTCCGCAGCGGACGAAAATAACGATAGGAGGCTGACTATGGGCAAGGTTGTTGGGATTGACTTGGGGACGACGAACTCGGTGATTGCCGTGATGGAGGGCGGCGAGCCTGTGGTGATTCCGACGGCGGAAGGCGGTCGCTTGTGCCCGTCGGTGGTTGGCTTTACGAAAACGGGCGAGCGGCTCGTGGGCGCGCCCGCGAAACGGCAAGCCATCGTGAACCCCGAAAACACGATTTTCTCTATCAAGCGCTTCATCGGGCGACGCTACGACGAGGTGGAAGAGGAGCGCAAGCGCGTGCCCTACAAGGTGGTCGCTGACAGTAAGGGCGATGCGGCGGTTCAAATCCCTGCGCTGGATAAGACACTGCGTCCCGAAGAGATTTCGGCGATGGTGCTGCAGAAACTCAAAGCGGACGCCGAAGCCTATCTGGGCGAGAAGGTGGACGCGGCAGTGATAACCGTGCCCGCCTATTTCAACGACGCGCAACGCACCGCCACCAAAAACGCGGGCGAAATCGCGGGGCTGAAGGTGCTGCGCATCATCAACGAGCCGACCGCTGCTGCGCTCGCTTATGGACTGGACAAAAAGAGCAACGAGACCATCCTCGTGTTCGACCTCGGCGGCGGCACCTTCGATGTCTCGATTCTGGAGGTCGGCGACGGCGTATTCGAAGTGAAAGCCACTTCGGGCGACACGCACCTCGGCGGCGACGACTTCGACCAGCGCATCGTCGACTACCTCGCCGACGAGTTCAAGAAAGAGCACGGCATCGACCTGCGCCAAGACCGACAGGCGCTGCAACGCCTCAAAGAAGCCGCCGAACGCGCCAAAATCGAACTCTCTACCGTGACGACCACCACGATTAACCTGCCGTTTATCACGGCGGACGCGAGCGGTCCCAAGCACCTCGATATGACGCTCACGCGCGCGAAGTTCGAAGACCTGTGCGCCGACCTGTTCGAGCGGCTCAAGGGACCGATTTTCCGCGCGTTGGAGGACGCGGGTCTCAAGCCCAGCGCGGTCGACGAGGTGATTCTGGTGGGTGGCTCGACGCGAATCCCGAAGGTACAGGAGATGGTGCGCCAGATTACGGGCAAGGAACCGCACAAGGGGGTCAACCCCGACGAGGTGGTTGCCATCGGCGCGGCGATTCAAGCGGGCGTGCTGGCAGGCGAGGTCAAAGACATCGTGCTGCTCGATGTCACCCCGCTCTCGCTGGGCATCGAGACCAAGGGCGGCATCTTCACCGTGCTAATCCCGCGCAACACGACCATCCCGACGCGCAAGAGCGAAATCTTCACCACCGCGGCGGATGGGCAGACCAGCGTCGAGGTGCGCGTCTATCAGGGTGAGCGACCGATGGCGCGCGACAACAAACTGCTCGGCGTGTTCCACTTGGACGGTATCCCGCCCGCGCCCGCTGGCGTGCCGCAAATCGAGGTGACCTTCGACATCGACGCGAACGGCATCCTGCAGGTCTCCGCGAAAGACCTCGGCACGGGACGCCAGCAGAGCATCCGCATCACTGGCTCGACGAACCTCACGCGCGAGGAGGTCGAGCGCATGGTACGCGAGGCAGAAGCGAACGCGGAGCGCGACCGCCAACTGCGCGAGCAAGCCGAGCAACTTAACCGCGCCGAAAAGCTCGCCATCGATACCGAGCGGCTGCTCAAGGAACACGGCGAGATGGTCAGCGCGAGCGACCGCGAACGCGCCGAAACGCTGATTCGAGACATCCGCGAGGCTATCCAACAGCAGAACGCCGAACGCGCGATTAGTCTGATGGGCGAACTGGAGAGCCTCACCTACCGAATCACGGAGCAACTCTATCAGCAGCGCACGGCGGGCTACGCCGGCGATTCGGGCGCGACCGCAGGCGCGACCAGCGGGACAGCCACCAGCGGCGACGATGTGATCGACGCCGAGTACCGCGAGGAGAAGTAAACGCCTATGGCGCGGCGGTCGCCCCGCCGCGCCCTAATCGGGGGTGCATACCATGCGCGACTTCAAAGACTACTACCAGATTCTGGGCGTTCCGCGAGACGCCGACGAGAAGGAAATCAAGGCGGCGTACCGCAAACTCGCGCGCAAGTATCACCCCGATGTCAACCCAGGCGATAAAGTCGCCGAAGAGAAGTTCAAGGAGATTAACGAAGCGTACCAAGTGCTGTCCGACCCCGAAAAGCGTGCGGCGTATGACCGCTACGGCGAGCAGTGGCAAGCCTACCAGCGCATGCGCGAGCAGTACGGCGAGAACTTTCCGCCAGGCGGCTTCGAGTCGCCGTTTGGGGGCTTCGGCGACTTCAGCGAGTTTATTGAGAACCTGCTGCGCGGGGGAGGCGGCGGGCTGCGCGTGCAACGCGCCCCGCGCGACATCGAGCAGACGCTCGAAATCAGCCTGCAGGACGCCATTCGCGGCGCAACGCGCACGATTCAACTCAGCATGGAGGAGCCGTGCAGCCCATGCAACGGCATGGGCGTCGCGCCCGACCGACGCCGAACCTGCCGCGCGTGCGGCGGCACTGGACGCCGACGATTCGGCATGTTCGGGCTGGAAATGCACTGCGACGAGTGCGACGGCACAGGAATCGTCGGCGCGCCGTGCCCAACCTGTCACGGGAAGGGCACAGTGATGCGCACGCGCACCCTCACGGTCAACATCCCCGCGGGCGTCGCCGAGGGGCAACGGCTGCGCTTGGCGGGTGAAGGCGCGGCAGGCGCGAACGGACAGCGCGGCGACCTCTACCTGCGTATCAAACTCGCCCCCGACCCGCGCTTCGAACGCAAAGGCGACGACCTCTACACCGAAGTGGATGTCGACTACCTGACGGCTATTCTCGGCGGCGAGGTGGAGGTGCAAACGCCGCACGGCGCGGTCAAAATGCGCGTCCCCGCAGGCACGCAAAGCGGCACACGGTTCCGACTCACAGGCAAGGGGTTGCCGCTGGGCAGGGGCAAAGTCGGCGACCTCTACGCCCGCGCTCGAATCACCGTGCCCAAACACCTCTCCGCACGCGAGCGCGAACTGCTCGAAGAACTGCGCCGCCTCCGCGCCACACAGGAGGTGAAAGTATGAGGGACAACAAGACGCCTTCGGACGAGCCGGTGTACCTGATTAGCGTCGCGGCGCGCATGTGCGGGCTGCACCCCCAGACCCTGCGCCTGTACGAGCGACTGGGGCTGATTCAGCCGCACCGCGTGGGCAACAGCAAACGCCTCTACTCGGAAGCGGACATCGCCCGCCTGCGCCGCATCCAGCGACTGACCCAGCAGATGGGCGTCAACCTCGCAGGCGTGGAAATCATTCTGCGCCTGCTGGAACGCATCGAGCAGATGAACCGCGAGATGTCCGAAGTCGTCGCGCAGACGAATATGCGCATCTTGCAACTGATTCACGAGCATAACCTGCCAGTTGACCCGCAGGTGCTCTTGATTCGCTTTGAGCGCTACGAGGATGACCTCGACTGAGTTTGTTTCGGACAGCCCTGCGGCGACGGAGGCGTTCGCGGCGCAGTGGGCGCAGACGCTTATGCCCGACACGGCGATTCTGCTGTATGGCGACCTGGGGGCGGGCAAGACGACCTTCGTTCGCGGGCTGGCGCGCGGGCTGGGCATTACAGAACCCGTGCGCAGCCCGACCTTCACCCTGACACACGAATACACCATTCAGCAGCCCTCTGCCCTGCGCGGGCTGCCGTTTTTCCACATCGACCTCTATCGCATCGAGACCGCTGCGCAGTTGCACACGCTGGGGCTGGACGAGGTGTTCGAGCGCGGCGGCGTCGCTGCTATCGAGTGGGCGGAGCGGCTCGAACGCTGGGGCGCGCCGTTGCCTGTCGCGCATCTGTGGGCGGTGCGCCTGATTCCGACGGGCGACGCCGAGCGACAAATTGTCATCGAGTGCCTGCAAAAACCGCCTGCCGCTGCCGAAACTACCCCCTGATGGCGCAGGTACGCAACCGTTGGGAGCCACGCGCAACGCTGGAGACGCCTTCAAGGGCACAGCCTCTAACTGCTTAACCTACCCGTTTCGCCCTTCGCGCTGCCCAAAGCCCGCCATCAGGTACACTATCCGCAGTTTAGCGAGGAGTACCGTATGGCAACCAAACTCTTTCGGGAAGCAATTCGTGAGGCATTAATAGAGGAGTTAGACCGCAACCCCCGCATGTTCCTGATGGGCGAGGACATCGGGCGCTATCAGGGCACTTTCCGCGTGACGGAAGGGCTGTTCCAGAAATACGGTCCCAAGCGTGTGTGGGACACGCCGATTTCGGAGCCGGGCTTCATCGCCATCGCCATCGGCGCCGCCATCGAAGGTCTCAAGCCCGTCGTAGAGGTGATGACTTGGAGCTTCGCGCTGCTGGCGTTTGACCAGATTGTCAACCACGCGGCGAAGATTCTCTACAAGTCGGGCGGGGCGTGCGCCGTGCCGATGGTGATACGCGGTCCTGCAGGTCCAGGCAAGCAACTCGCGGCGCAGCACTCCCACAGCCTGGAGGCGTGGCTGGCGCACTCGCCCGGGCTGAAGGTCGTGCTGCCCAGCACGCCCGCCGACGCGAAAGGCTTGCTGAAAACCGCCATCCGCGACAATAACCCTGTGATGTTCATCGAGCATCCGCGCCTGTACCTGACCAAGGGCGAAGTGCCCGACGGCGAGTATACGATTCCTTTCGGCGTGGCGGATGTGAAGCGCACCGGACGCGATGTGACCATCATCACCTACTCGCGCGGCGTGCAACTCGCGCTCAACGCTGCCCAGCAACTCGCGGAGGAAGGCATCGAGGTGGAGGTTATCGACCTGCGCACGCTAATCCCGTGCGACTGGGAGACGGTCTTCCGCTCGGTGCGCAAGACGCACCGCGCAATCGCGCTGCACGACGACTGGCGCTTCGTCGGCTTCGGTGCGGAAATCGCCGCGCAGATTCAGGAGCATACTTTTGACTATCTGGACGCGCCCGTGCTGCGCGTAGCAGGCGCGGATGTGCCGATGCCCTACAACAAGCACCTCGAGGCGCTCGCAATACCCAACGAGCAGCGCGTCATCGAAGCGGTACGGCAGATTGTGGCATAAGGAGGCGACTATGCAGACGATTATCATGCCGAAGATGGGCGACGCGATGGAAGAGGGCACGCTGGTACGCTGGCTCAAGCAAGAGGGCGACGCGGTTCAGGAAGGCGAACCCATCGCCGAGATAGCCACCGACAAGGCGACAGTGGAGATTGAAGCCCCTATTTCGGGCGTGCTGCGCGGCATTCGCGTGGCGGAGAACGCCGTCGTGCCCGTTAATACGCCGCTGGCGTACATTCTACAGGAAGGCGAAAGCCTGCCTGCCGAAGGCGACGGCAAAGCGCCCGCGCCGACCGCAGCGGCTGCGCCACAACCAGAGCCTACGCCGACCACTGCCGCCGCTACGCCCGCCAACGGCGAGGAGCGCGTCCTCGCCTCGCCGCTGGCGCGTAAAATCGCCGCCGAACACGGCATCGACCTGCGCCAAGTGCGGGGCACGGGACCCAAAGGGCGCATCGTGGAGCGCGATGTGCTGGCGTATCTCGAATCGCGCCAGGCGACCGTCGCCCCTGCGCCTGCGCCGATACCCGCGCCTGCCGTCGCCGCCGCGCCCGCCGAAGCGCGCGTCGAAACACTCAACCGCCTGCGCCAAATCACCGCCCAGCGCACCACCGAAGCGCATCAGACCATCCCCCACTTCTACCTCACGATGGAAATCGATATGGAAGAGGCGCTCGCCCTGCGCCAACGGCTCAACCAACTGGACGAGAGCCTGCGCATCAGCATCAACGACCTCATCGTCAAGGCGTGCGCCGTCGCCATCGAGCAGCATCCCATCGTCAACGCGACCTACCAGAATGGGCAAATCGTGCATCCGAACGGGATACATATCGGAATCGCTGTCGCGGTTGAGCAGGGGCTGCTGGTAGCAGTGCTGAAACACTGCGAGGGTAAGTCGCTGCGGCGCATCGCGCAGGAGTCCCAGTCGCTCATCCAGAAGGCGCGCGAGGGCAAACTGCTCCCCGACGAGATGACGGGCAATACCTTTACAGTCTCCAATCTTGGCAT
Organism: Synechococcus sp. RC10A2; assembly: GCF_047502605.1. NCBI lineage: Bacteria > Bacillati > Cyanobacteriota > Cyanophyceae > Synechococcales > Synechococcaceae > Synechococcus > Synechococcus sp. RC10A2. The sequence goes on along the minus strand of NZ_JANSHP010000083.1, from coordinate 14,862 downwards.
GTTCGGCATCGAGCAGTTCACGGCGATTATCAACCCGCCCGCGAGCGCGATTCTGGCAGTGGGTGCGACCAAGCGCGTGCCTGTGGTGCAAGAGGACGGCACGGTAGCGGCGCGCCATCGGATGAAGGTCACGCTCTCTTGCGACCATCGCGTGCTGGACGGCGCGGTCGGCGCCCAGTTCCTGCAGACGCTCAAGCAGGTGTTGGAGAACTCGCTGTGGATGCTGTGATGCGACGCGCGGCGCAACTCCTTCTGGGGCTGAGCCTGCTGGTCGCGGCAGCGACGGTGATTGGCAGCGGGCTGCTGTTCCGCGGGGTGCAGAACCTGCCCCTGCTGGACTACAACCGCCTCTCGATGCAGTTGGGGATTGCGCTGGTCGTGTTGGGCATCGGCGCGTCGCTGCTGCACATGGCGCACACGCAGGGCTGGCGGTCGACGCTGTGGCTACTAAGCATCTGCGTCGTGCTGGCAGGCGCGATTGAACTCATCGGCACGCTTACAGGCTTCCCCTTCGGACCCTATACCTATACCGAGCGGCTGGGACCCAAGTTTCTGGGGCATGTGCCGTACCTAATCCCGCCCTCGTGGTTTATGATGCTTTACCCTGCGCTGCATCTGAGTTTCATGCTGGGCGCGCCGCGTCGGTGGGTTCCGCTCAGTGCAGCCGCGCTGCTAACGCTGTGGGATGTGGCGATGGACGCGGCGGTCTCCACCTCCAAGGTCAACCCTGGCTCGGCGGCGTTCGTGTATTGGTTTTGGGAGGTGGACGGCGCGTTTTACGGCATGCCGTTGCAGAACTGGCTTGGCTGGCTCGCGACGGGCGCGCTGCTGAGTTGGCTGTATCTGCGGATTGCGCCCGAATGGCGCGAGTCGCGCGCGCTGACGCCGCTGGGCATCTGGCTCGTGCAGGGAGGCGCGATGGCAGGACTGGCATTCTGGATTCAGCGACCGATTGCCACTGCGCTGTGGTTGCTGGGGGCATGCCTCGTGGTCGCCCTGACCTTCAGAAGTGCGCGCGTCTACGCGCCTGCCACGCGAAGTCGGGTATAATTTAGCCACGCTAAATACAGGAGCCGACGATGTGGCTGAAGGCTATCCCAACGGAGCTATCGGAAAACGAGTTCCGTACCGTCGAGTTGAACGGGCAGCGTATCCTAATCGGGCGGGCGTCTAAAGGCTATTTCGCGGTGCTGGATCAGTGTTCGCACCAGAAGTTGGCGCTCTCGGAGGCGGACGGTCTGCCTGGACGCATTCACCGCGACCTGCTGGAGTGCCCCCATCACGGGGCGAAGTTCGACCCGTACACAGGTCAGGCGCGTGGGCTGCCTGCTGTGCGCCCCATCAAGGCATTTCAGGTCAAGGAAGAGGACGGCTTCGTGTGGGTCTATATGGAGTAAACTTTTGGAGGCGATGCGTATGACAGCGACTTACACTTTGGACGCAGGCGAGATTCGCAAGCAGTTTCCGTTTTTCCAGCCGCATCCTGAGATGCGGAGCGTAATCTACTTAGACAACGCGGCGACCACGCAGAAGCCTTACGCCGTGATTGAGGCAGTGAGCCACTTCTGGGCACACCATAACGCGAATGTGCATCGTGGGGGGCATGGAGCGGGCGCGAAGGCGTCCGAGCTGTACGAGGCGGCGCGGGCGCGCGTCGCGCAGTTTATCAACGCACGCGAGCCTGCCGAGGTTGTCTTCACGCGCGGCACGACCGAAGCCATCAACCTCGTCGCCAGCAGTTGGGGCGAGACCTTCGTCAACACGGGCGACGAGATTATCGTCACCGAGATGGAGCATCACGCGAACCTCTTGCCGTGGATGCGTCTTGCCGAGAAGCGAGGGGCGCACCTGAAAGTGTGGCGTATCACCGACGACGGCAGGCTGGACTTGGAGGCGTTAGACCGCTTGCTGACGGAGCGCACGCGCCTCGTGGCGGTCTCGCATGTCTCGAATGTGCTGGGCACGGTGAACCCCGTCGCCGAGATTTGCCAGCGGGCGCACGCGGCAGGCGCGCTGTGCTTGGTGGACGCCGCGCAAAGCATCGCCCACATGCCCATCGATGTGCAAGCCATCGATTGCGATTTCCTCGCCTTTTCGGGGCACAAAGCCTACGGACCGACAGGGATTGGCGTGCTGTACGCCAAGCGCGCCCTGCTGGAGACGATGCCGCCGTATCAAGTCGGCGGCGGGATGGTGCAAGTCGTGCGCTGGGAGCGTCTGGTGTGGGCGGAGCCGCCTGCGAAATTCGAAGCGGGCACGCCTCCGATTGGGGAAGCGATTGGACTGCACGCCGCACTGGACTTTATCGACAGCATCGGGCGCGACGCCATCGAGCGGTACGAGCGCGAACTCACCGAGTACGCGCTGCAACGCCTGCAGGAAGTGCCCGACCTGCGCTTGTACGGACCGATTCCCGACCGCGCAGGCATTTTCGCCTTCACGCTGGGCGACATCCACCCGCACGACATCGCGACCGTGCTGGACACGCGCGATGTGGCGATACGGTCGGGACTGCACTGTGCGCACCCGCTGGGCGAGCGGCTGGGCGGAGCGACCGCGCGCGCCAGCCTCGCGATTTACAACGACACCCAACACATCGACGCGCTGATTGACGCGCTGGATGAAGTGCGCCGCGTGTTCGGGCTGGCACGCGCGTAGCAGGAGCCGCCGATGACCACGCTCAACGAACTGTATCAGGAGATTATCTTAGACCACTACCGCCAGCCGCGTGGCAGGGGCGAACTGGAGCCGCCCAAAATCACGCAGGAAGGCTTCAACCCCTCCTGCGGCGACGAGATTATCTTGGACTTGCGCGTGCAGGACGAGCGCATTCAGGCAGTGCGCTTTCGCGGGCGGGGCTGCTCGATTAGCCAAGCGTCGGCGTCGATGCTCACCGAAGCCGTGCAGGGCAAGACGCTGGAGGAGGCGCACGCGCTGATTCAGCGGGTACTCGCGCTCGTCAAGGGCGAGATGGAGGGCGATGTTGAAACGCTGGGCGATATTGCTGCGCTGGCAGGCGTGCGCCACTTCCCCGTGCGCGTCAAATGCGCCACCCTCGCGTGGCATACCCTCGAAGAGGCGCTCAAGCAGGCAGAGTAGCGCGGGCTAAATCAGTAAGGTACAATACACCCCATGCAAGGAGGAGACGCGCTATGAGCCTGAAAATACGCTTCGCACACCGCTGGGTGCTACCTGCGCTGGCGCTGCTGCTGTGCGCCTGCCAGTCGCAATCGGTGGAACAGACCCAACCCAGTGAAACCGCGCAACAACAAGAGCAGCCCGTAAAACCTGCCGAAACACCCGCCACACCTGAACCGAAGGTCGCCTATGTGCGCATGACGATTGAAGGTAAGGGCGATTTGGTCATCGAGTTAGACCTCAAGGAAGCGCCCAAGACCAGCGAGAACTTCCTGAACCTCGTCAAAGAAGGCTTCTATGACGGGATTCGTTTCCACCGCGTTGTGCCCCGATTCGTGATTCAGGCGGGCGACCCGCAGTCGAAGACACTGCCGATGGGACACCCTAACCTGGGCACAGGCGGTTCAGGCAAAAATATTAAGTTCGAGCCGAACAACCTCAAGCATAAACGCGGCGCAATCGGCATGGCGCGCGCCCAAGACCCCGACAGCGCCAGCAGCCAATTCTACATCTGCCTCGAAGACCTGCCCCAACTGGATGGCAACTATGTCATCTTCGGTAGGGTCGTGGAAGGCATCGAGATTATCGACGAGGTGCGCGTCGGCGACACGATTCAGAAAGCCGTCGTGCTGGAGAAGTGGACGCCCAAATCAAAAGACGCGCCGAAGTCTGACGACAAAAAGTAGCCGCCTATGATAGACGACACGCTCGCGACCGAAGTGATTCTGGAAGCGGAGGCGATTCTGGAGGCGTCTGACCTGCCCGTGCAGGAACGCCTCCAACGCCTGATGCAGCACCTGCACGACCGCCTGCCCCACTTCCACTGGGTGGGCATCTACTGGCTTAAGGGCAACGAACTCGTGCTGGGACCGTATGTCGGACCGCCGACGGAACATGTACGCATCCCTGTCGGGCGCGGGGTGTGCGGCACCGCCGTCGCCGAGAACATGAACCAGATTATCGAGGATGTGCGCGAACTGGACAACTACCTCGCCTGCAATCTCGAAACGCGCTCCGAGATCGTGGTGCTGATTCGCCATCCCGACACGGGCAAGATTCTGGGGCAGATTGATGTGGACGGTACTGAGGTCGGCGCGTTCGACGAATCGGACGAAGCGCTGCTGGAAGTGATTGGCGAGCGGATAGCGCGCCTCGTGCTGACGCACGGCACTTGATGAGATGCTGCCAGTCAAGGGGGCACATTATACCAACCGCGTGGGCAAAATTTACGAAAACCAGCGAGATTGAAGACCCCCTCCTTAAGGTTCCCCCTGCTCGCAGGGGGAACCGATGGGCTTGGTTCCCCTCGCGAAGCGGGGGGAACCTGCAGGAGGGGGGCAACTGTAAACTCTGCCCCCTGCGCCCGCTACAAGTGCGGTGCTTGTGTCCGTCTGCCAGGAAAAGTGTCGCGCAACGAGCGCGGGGTATAATCTTCGCTTGAACAGGAGGCAACTACCGATGTATGCGATTATACAGACAGGCGGCAAGCAATACCGTGTGGAGCCGAACACGGTAATCAGCGTGGAGAAGATTGAAGCGGAGCCAGGTACGGAGATCGAAATTAGTGAGGTGCTGATGGTGCGCACGGACGATGGCATCAAGGTCGGTGCGCCCTATGTGGACGGCGCGAAGGTCGTCGTTGAGGTGGTCAAGCAGACCAAGGCGCCCAAAATCATCGGCTTCAAGTATAAACCCAAGAAGAACGAGCGCAAACGCTGGGGACACCGCCAGCAACTGACCGTGCTGCGCGTCAAGTCCATCGAGGCGTAAGCGATGCCAGACCCGATTCGGCGCGTGCTGGATGCCCTGCTTGAAGACCTTCAGGCAGGGCTGCCGATTCGTTTAGACGCCGCCGAACGCTACCGCGCCGAAGTGGACGGCTACATCGTTCAGTTCGAAGGCGAAGACGACCTGCTGCATTGCAGCGTCGCGCGCGCCGACGGCGGTTGCATCGACTTAGAGCAGGCGCACCGCGTCGTGGAGCCGCTGTTTGCCGTGATGCCGAAGGGCATCGTGTGGTTCAAGCCCGCCGAGCATTCCGTACATTACTATGTCGGGCACGACCACTTCCTGGAGGCGCACCTGCAGGAATCTGCCCCACCCCCAACGAATCCCGCGTCATAGGGCGACGAGCGCCCTGTGGCGGTTATGAGCGCGCTATCGATTCTGCTGGGCGTCGCGATACTGCTGGTGTTGGCGTACCGCTGGTACGGGCGCTGGTTGGCGACGCGCGTGTTCCCGCTGGACAATTCGGAGCCGACTCCTGCCCACACCTTGCGCGACGGGCGCGACTTTGTGCCCGCGCCGCCACTGGTGGTGTTTGGACACCATTTCGCGTCGATCGCAGGGCTGGGACCGCTACTGGGTCCCGCAATAGCCGTCATCTGGGGCTGGGTTCCCGCGCTGCTGTGGATTGTGCTGGGATGTATCTTCGTTGGCGCGGTGCATGACTTGGGGTGCATGTATAGTTCCATGCGCAATCGGGCGCGCAGCGTGGCGGACTTGGCGAACGATGTGGCGGGCGCGCGAGCGCGCACGCTGTTTCTGCTGTTCGGTGTCTTCGCGATTGCGCTGGCGATGGGCGTGTTCGTGATTAACATCGCCAACCTGTTTGCGCCAGGCGCGGGCGGCGCAGAGGGCGGACATGTGCCCGAAGCGGTGCTGCCCAGCGCCGCGCTGATTGGACTCGCGCTTGTGGTGGGCGTGCTGTTTTACCGCTATCGCGTGTCGTTGGCGAAACTCACGCTGCCCGCGCTTGTGGCAAGCCTTCTCTTTGTGTGGCTGGGCGTGCAGTACCCCATCACGAGCCTGTTCGGCTGGGAGCTGACCGCCTCGCGCTGGACTTACCTGCTGCTGGGCTACGCGCTTGTGGCGACGCTGCTGCCCGTGTGGGTGCTGCTACAGCCGCGCGACTACCTGAACTCGTTCCAGCTGTTTTTGGGCATGGGGCTGCTGCTTGCGGGCGCATCAGTAGGCGGGTTCACGCTGAGTGCGCCTGCGTTCAATCCTGCGCCTGTGGGCGCGCCGCCGCTGTTCCCGCTACTGTTTATCACGATTGCGTGTGGGGCGGTGTCGGGCTTCCACTCGTTGGTGGCGTCGGGCACGACCGTGCGCCAGTTAGACCGCCAGAGCCACGCGCTGCCGATTGGCTACGGCGGCATGCTGACGGAGGGGCTACTGGCAACGCTTGCGCTGCTGGCAGTGGCGGCGGGCTTGGGCGCGGAGTGGCAGGCGCGCTACCCCGACTGGCTTACAGCGGGCAAGGGCGCGCTGGCGAACTTCGTGCATGGGGCGGGTGCGCTTGTCAGCGCGGTCGGCGTGCCGCTTGCGCTTGCTAAAGTGTTCGTGGCGACAGTAGCGGTCGGCTTCGCGCTGACCACGCTGGACACAGGCGCGCGCCTGATTCGCTACAACTTGCAGGAGTTGGGACGCGCATGGCGCATCGCGCTGCTGACCAACCCCACGCTCAGCACGCTGCTGGCAGTGGGGCTAATCGGCTTTTTCGCGTTGCTGAAAGCCCCTGACCCCATCACGGGCGAGCTGAAGTCGGTCGGCGCGCTGCTGTGGCAGCTGTTCGGCGCGTCGAATCAGCTCTTGGCGGCGCTGTCGCTGCTGGTGGTCTCGCTGTATTTGCGTTCGCTGGGGCGACCGACGCTGTATACGCTGCTGCCGATGGCGTTTATGCTCGTCGCGACGCTCACCGCACTGGTGATTGGGATGCGCAACTTCGCGCTGCAGGGCAACACGCTGCTATTGGGCTTCAGCGCACTGATTTTCGCGTTGGCGGTGTGGCTGGTCGGTGAAGCAATCGTTGCGTGGCGACGCGGCGTACATGCTACCGTCCCCACACGATAGGTATAATCTCGCTATGCGAACGCTGACGGCGGTACTGGCGTTGGGAATCTTAGGGTGGCTGGGTGTTCACGCCACCGTCGAACAGAAGGAGAACCGCACCATGCAAACAGGCAAAAAGCGGCTGCTCGTGGTCACGCACACGGCAGGCTTCCGACACGCGGACTCTATCGAACTGGGCGAGAAGATATTGGCGGAGATTGGCGAGCGCAGCGGCGTTTTCACGGTGGACTACTGCCGCGACGCGAGCGAGGTGCAGAAAATGCTCACCCCAGAGTTCCTGAACGAGGGTAAGTACGACGGCGTGATTTTCCTTAACACCACAGGCGACATCGGCATCCCCGATCTGAAGGCGTTTCTGGAGTGGCTGAAGAGTGGCAAGGTGTTTATCGGCATCCATGCCGCCGCCGACACCTATCACAACCGTCCCGAATACCTGGAGATGCTGCAGGGCGAGTTTGCCTATCACGGCAGGCAGACCAAAGTGGTCGCCAAAGTGGAGCAGCCTGAGCATCCCGCCGTCGCGCACCTTGCGCCCGAATGGGTCGTCTTCGACGAGATTTACCTGTTCAAGGAGAACAACCGCCCGCGCGTGCAGGTGCTGCTCTCGATGGATCGCCATCCTGACGATGGCACGCCGCAGGCAGGTAAGGAGGGCGACTACCTGCTCGCGTGGTGTCGCGAGTATGGCAAGGGGCGCGTGTTCTACACCGCGCTGGGGCATCGGCTCGATGTGTGGCAGGACGAGGCGTACCAGCGCCACCTGCTGGGCGGCATCAAGTGGGCGCTCCGCCTGCAAGAGAAAGGCACAGTGAAACTATAGCGAACGCCTGTAAGACCCCGACCGTTCGGTAGGAAGTGCCCGCGCCCCGCCGAATCCTCCCTGTGAAGGAGGCGATACGATGCAACCGACGGCGATTGATGCACTGTTGCAAGAGACGCGGGTGTTCCCGCCCTCGGACGAGTTTGTGAAGCGGGCGAACATCAGCGACCCCGCCGTGTACGACGAGGCGGCGCGGGACTTCGAGGCGTTCTGGGCGAAACACGCCGAGCAGTGCCTACACTGGTTCGAGAAGTGGCATACGGTGCTGGAATGGAACCCGCCCTACGCAAAATGGTTCATCGGGGGCAAACTGAATGCGTGCTATAACTGTGTCGACCGCCACGCGCAGACCTGGCGGCGCAATAAGGCGGCGCTGATTTGGGAAGGCGAGCCAGGCGACGAGCGCGTGCTGACCTACGGTGACCTGCACCGCGAAGTCCAAAAGTTCGCGAATGTCCTCAAGTCGCTGGGCGTGCAAAAAGGCGACCGCGTGTGTATCTACATGCCGCTGATTCCTGAAGCAGCGATTGCGATGCTGGCATGTGCGCGAATCGGCGCGCCGCACTCGGTGGTGTTCGGCGGCTTCAGCGCGGACGCGCTGGCAGACCGTATCCGCGATGCGCAGGCGAAGGTGCTGATTACTGCCGATGGCGGCTGGCGACGCGGCGCCATCGTGCCCCTCAAACGCAACGCCGACGACGCCCTGCGCCAGACCGACTCGGTGCAGACGGTCATCGTCTACCAGCGCATCGGCGGCGACTACACCGTGAACATGCAAGAGGGGCGCGACCACTGGTGGCACGAACTGATGCAAACCGCCCCGCTGACCTGCCCCGCCGAACCGATGGATAGCGAAGACCTGCTGTACCTGCTGTATACCTCTGGCTCGACGGGCAAGCCCAAAGGGATTATGCACACCACAGGCGGCTATATGACGGGCGTGACGCTGACCGCCAAGTGGGTGTTCGACCTCAAGGACGAGGATGTGTTCTGGTGTACCGCCGATGTCGGCTGGGTGACGGGGCACAGTTATCTGGTGTACGGACCGCTGTCGAACGGGGCGACTTGCGTGATGTACGAAGGCGCGCCCGACTATCCCGACCGCGACCGATTCTGGGCGATTGTGGAGAAGTACCGCGTGACGATTCTCTATACCGCGCCGACCGCCATTCGCGCCTTCATGAAGTGGGGCGAGCAGTACCCGCGCAAGCACGACCTGAGCAGCCTACGCCTGTTGGGGTCGGTCGGCGAGCCGATTAACCCCGAAGCGTGGATGTGGTACCACGAGCATATCGGCGGCGGACGCTGCCCGATTGTGGACACTTGGTGGCAGACCGAGACGGGCGCGATTATGATCACCCCGCTGCCGAGTATCGTCGCCACAAAGCCTGGTTCGGCGACCAAACCGTTCCCTGGCATCTTCCCCGCCATCCTGAACGACAAGGGCGAGACTGTAGGAACCAATCAGGGCGGCTACTTGGTGATTACGCGCCCGTGGCCGTCGATGACGCGCGGGCTATGGGGCGACCCCGAACGGTTCGTCCAGACCTACTGGAGCAAGTACGACGGAATCTACTTCACGGGCGACGGCGCACGCCAAGACGAGGACGGCTACTTCTGGCTGCTGGGGCGCGTGGACGATGTGATTAATGTGTCGGGGCATCGCCTCAGCACGATGGAGGTCGAAAGCGCGCTGGTTGACCACCATGCGGTGGCGGAGGCGGCGGTGATTGGCGTCCACCACGAGATTAAAGGGCAGGGCATCGCGGCATTCGTGATTATCAAAGAGGGCTACACTGCCGACGAGAGCCTCAAGGACGCCCTCAAGCAGCATGTGGCGCAGAAAATCGGCGCGATTGCCCGCCCCGACCAGGTGTTCTTCACTGCCGACTTGCCCAAGACGCGCAGCGGCAAGATTATGCGCCGCCTGCTGCGCGACATCGCCGAAGGGCGCGCGCTCGGCGACACGACCACCCTCGCCGACCCGTCCGTCGTGCAAGCCCTCAAAGAGAAATACGAGGGGCAGGAGGAGTAGGAGTGAACAAGGGAGGGCTCTTTGTCCTCACCCCCTGCTCCTCTTCCACTGCGTGGAAGAGGAGCAGGGGAGGGAAAGGCATCAACACCCGCTACCGAAGTTGAACAGCACCAGTAGCAAGTCGGCGTCGTCGATGATATTGTCACCGTTCAGGTCATAGCGCGGATTCGCGCCGCCGAAGTTGAAAAGAATCGCCAACAGGTCGGCGTCGTCCACGCAGCCGTTGCCGTCGATGTCGCCTGTCGGCAAAGTCACGGTCTGCAGGCGCAACTCGTACCGCTGCACATCGTTCGTGGAGCCAGGACCTGAGAACACGCGCACATAAAAAGTGCCTCCAGCAGGATACAGGGTGAAGTTGGCAATCTGCTCGGCTTGCCCGACGCCGTTGGAGGTCGCAGACGCCAGTATAGTGGTGCCGTTCGGGGCGCGCAGCTCCAGCTGCAGGTTCTGAATCGCGCGGGTGTCGATGGTGGTCTGGGGCGGACTGCCGTCGTCACCTCCCACCTGATAAGTGCCACCAATAGGCGTCACGGTAATTGTGATTCGACGACTGGGCGGTACAATCAGGCGGTAAAAGTCCACATCCCCTGTGCGATCGAGGCTCGCCATGCCAAGCGTCGCCAAGTTTGTGTTGGTCAGGTCTATCGGCGTAGCGGTCGCAACGGTTCCGTTCACTTCGTAGGGGTCGCCATAGAGCCGATGCGCGCCACGAATATCGTCGTCCTGCGGCCCATCGAAGCGCGTGCTCAGATACGGCTCCATCAGTTTCGTTTGGTTGACAGGCACGACATGCAGCAGACCAATCCCATGCCCATGCTCGTGCATCACCACATTGCGTAGGAAGCGATAGCTGTTTATGCTGGACTGCCAGTTTTCGCTGGTATCAATGACCATGTCGCCGACATTCGGGAGGTAGTTGAACGCCAGCACGCCGCCAGCGCCGTCCAGGTTGCGCCCGCCGATGCGCACATCGCCGCGCGGCGCAGTGGCGGAGCCAGGGCTATCTGGGAAAGGAGCGCCGTCGTCGCTGACCTCCGTGTACCGAAGCCCCGCAACTTCCGACCAGCGGGCAAACGAGTTGCGGAACTGGTTCTGCCACAGCGTCGTGTTGCCGCCGAACTTGCTGTTCATGCTGGCAATCAAGTTGCTGGGCGCAGTGCCGCCGCCAACACCTGGCAGCTGTGTCCCATCGGGCACAAAACTCCAGCGCAGCTGAATTGGGTTCCCCTGAGACCCAGTGCTTCCAAACGAGGTGAAACTCCAGCGACCGCCCACATCGTAAGCGGGCATGAAATCGCCGAAAATTAGGCGCGAGATGTAGTCTACATACCACTGAGGCGTGCCCGGCGCAAAGCACAGGTGCAACCGATAGCCGTCGTGCGTCACGCCCTCCGCGCAGCACGCGCCGACGCCCTGCATGCCCGTAATATGCTCCACCACACGGTGCTGAAACACCCAATCGCGCGGCTGCTCCCAGTCCCATAACGGCGCCCATGCGGGCGTAATCGGTTTATTGACAAAAATGGGGGTGCGAGTGATTGGCGAATCCGCACAGGCAAGACCAACAACCAACAAACCTGTCAGGCATCCCAAGAGACGATAGGCTCTTTCCATGTATTGACCTCCTGCGAATTTGCAGTAATATCCCACACGACGCGCGTCCGCGCGCGCCGCAAGGCTATTATAGCACATTTTGCGCCATTTGGGGTATCCTTTCGGCGCATGCGGCGTGTTTTGGTGCTGGGTTCCACAGGCTCCATCGGTAAGCAGACTTTGGAGGTCATCCAGCGGCTGCCCGAACGGTTGCAAGTGGTGGGGCTGGCGACCTACCGCGATTACAAGACGCTTCTGGGGCAGGCGCAGGCGTTCGGCGTGCGCGCGCTGGGACTGCTGGAACCGCCCAACAACGGGGCACTCTCAGAGGTGCGCTACCGAGGCGTGGATGGGCTGTGCGCGATGGTGCAGCGCGCGGAGGTGGATGTCGTCGTCGTCGCGCTCGGCGGCGCAATTGCGCTCCAGCCAACCATCGCCGCGCTGCAGGCGGGCAAGACCGTCGCGCTCGCCACCAAAGAGGTGCTGGTCGCCGCAGGTGAGGCGGTTATGACAATCGCGCGCCAGCACAACGCGCCGATTCTGCCCATCGACAGCGAACACTCAGGCGCGTTCCAAGCAATGCACGCGGGCGCGCCCAGCCAAGTGGCGCGACTCGTCCTCACCGCTTCTGGCGGTCCGTTCCGCACGCGGCCCCTGCACACCTTCGACGCCATCACCGTCGAGGAAGCCCTCCAGCACCCGAACTGGGACATGGGCGCGAAAATCACCGTCGACTCCGCCACGATGATGAACAAAGGGCTGGAGGTCATCGAGGCGCAGCACCTGTTCGGCTTGCGTCTGGAGCAAGTCGAGGTGCTGATTCACCCGCAGAGCATCGTGCATGCGCTGGTGGAGTTCGTAGACGGCTCGGTGATTGCGCAGCTCAGCTTGCCCGACATGCGCTTGCCCATCGAATACGCGCTGTTGTACCCTGACCGCGCCGATATTCAACTCCCGCGCCTGCGCTTGGAGCAGGTGGGGCAACTCACTTTCGAAGCGCCCGACCCTGCGCGTTATCCGTGTCTGGAGCTGGCATATGCCGCTGCCCGCACAGGCGGCACGATGCCCACTGTGCTGAACGCGGCGAACGAGGTCGCTGTGCGAGCGTTTCTGGGGCGACGCATTCGGTTCATGGACATCCCGCGCCTTGTGGAGCAGGCGATGACAGCACACACTCCACAGCCTGCCACGCTGGAGAACGCGCTGCAGGCGGACGCTTGGGCGCGGGCGTTCTTGCAAACGCAGCTACCCTCACCCGCGTAGCAGGCTCACCTCGTCTACATCGATGCTCTCGCGCAGGCGGAAGATGACCACGATGATGCCCAGCCCAACCGCCACCTCCGCTGCCGCGATGCCGAACACAAACAGCACGAAGATATGCCCCGCTACTTGCGTTAGCAAATCGGTCTGATACCGCGCGAACGCCAGAAACGCCAAGTTCGCCGCGTTCAGCATCAGCTCGATGCACATAAACATCACGATGGGATTGCGCTTGACCACCACGCCAATCGCGCCCATCGTGAACAGGAACGCCGACAGCACCAAGTACGCATTCAGCGGAACCGCCTCCATGCTACGAAACCCTCCTTCGCGCCAGCAGAATCGAGCCAATCACGCCCACCGTGAGCAGCACGCCCATCAACAGCACAGGGTACGCCCACTGGGTAAACAGCGCTTGCCCAATCACCTTCGCCGTGCCCGCCTGCGACGGAGGCTGCGGCGTCATCGGCAGCAGCAGCACGAACGCCTGCCCGACCAGCGTCGCCAGAATGCCAAACCCGATTAGGTACGCCAGCGGGCGCTTCAAATCGCGCTCCTGCATCACCGCTTCAGGCGAGCCGAGATTGAGTAGCATAATCACGAACAGGAACAGCACCATAATCGCGCCCGCGTACACAATCACCTGCAACGCGCCGATGAACTGCGCCGAGAGCATAAAGTAAATCAACGCAAGCGTAAAGAAGTTCAGCACCAGCAGCAGCGCGCTGCGCACAGGGTTGCGAGAGAACACAACACCGCCCGCCGACACAATCGCCACAATCGCCAGCGCGAAGAACAACACTCGCTCAGCCACTTTGCGCCTCCTTTGGGCGATACGGCTGCGCCTCCGACAGCAACGCGACCGTGCGCCGTTCGGGACGCCGCACGCCGAACACGAGGAAGTAGACCGCTATCGCGACTGCGTAGCCAATCAGTGCGGGAACCCAGCCCGCAACCACATAGACCGTCAGCAGCGCCAGGTTCACCAGCCCGACGGGGATCAGGAATCGCCAGCCGATATTCATCAGCCGGTCATAGCGCAGGCGCAGCAGCGTCGCGCGAATCCACAGGAAACTGAAAAACAGCCCGAACAGCTTCAGCACGAACCACAGCGGGGGCATCAACGCGCTCGTGAGCGTCGCCACGATGCCCCAGAAGCCGCCGCCCTCACCCAACGCCTGAATCGGCGACCAGTTAATCGGCGCGAGGTAGCCGCCCAGAAAACAGGTCGTCATCACCCCGCAAATCGCCAAAATCGCGATATACTCGCCCATAAAAAACGCGGCGAACTTCATGCTGCTGTATTCGGTCTGGTAGCCCGCCACGAGTTCGCTCTCGGCTTCGGGCAGGTCAAACGGCGCACGGTTCGTCTCCGCCAGCATGCACACGAAAAAGAGCGCGCCGCCAATCAGCCCCCATGGCGTGAAAATCAGCCAGTTGTGCAAAAACGGCACGATGCCCCACAGCGGCTGCGCCTGCATCTCCACAATCGTCGTCATGCGGAAGCTGCCCGCCGCCAGCACCGCCGTCGCCAGCGCCAGCCCCATTCCCAACTCGTAGCTAATCACCTGCGCCGACGAGCGTAGCCCGCCCAGCAGCGAATACTTGTTGTTCGACGACCAGCCCGCCAGCAGCACCCCATACGCCGCCAGCGACGACATCGCCAAAAAGTAGAGAACCCCGATGTCCACATCCGCCACAGGGGTCAGCAGGCGGTTCGGTCCCCACGGGATGGTCGCCGCCGCCACCAGCGCAGGGAACAGCGACAGCGCAGGCGCAAGCGCCCAGATGAACCGATCTGCGCTCGCGGGCACAATCTCCTCTTTGAAAAACAACTTCACCGCGTCCGCCATCGGCTGGAGCAGCCCGAACGGTCCCAAGCGGTTGGGTCCGATGCGGTTCTGGAACCATGCCAGCGCGCGCCGTTCGAGCCAAATCACCACAGGCAGCACGCTCAGCAAAAAGCCCAGCATAATGGCGATGCGCACAATCGCCCAGCCAAAGTCCGCAAGCGTCATAGGCGGGGAGAGTATACCTGACCTGGCGAGGCGAAGTGCCTAATACCAATCGCGCAGCCAAAGTTCACAAAAACGAGTATGCCCGATAACCCCCTCCTTAAGGTCTGACAAGGGTACATCACTCAGGTTCACCTCCCGAAGAA
>NZ_JANSHP010000082.1:0-5405 GCF_047502605.1 Synechococcus sp. RC10A2 | reverse complement strand
ACGGGTTCTTTTGTGGACTGCGTAAGAATCCCCCGCCTTCAGGCGGTGGGAGTGTTAAATCCAGCTACAATTGCTGTGTAAAGCCCCGCTTTAGGATCAACGCCGCTGGCAATGGCAAAGGCAAGCGCTAGCGGCAAAGCCACCACTGCTGTGGTCAAGCCGCCCATAAGGTCGCCGCGCCAGCGCGCCAAAAGCTTTTTCCACCCTTGGCCTGCGTCATCCGTAGCCACAGTTGGCTGACTCACCACAGCTACTCGAACACTCCTCAGTTGCCGATAAGTCCTTTCAAAGGGTAACACAGTGTTTACAAATGTGTATACGGACTCAATGGCACCGGGGAAGGTGTAGCGTCGCTGAGTGCCTCAGCGGCAGTTGACGGATAAAGCCAGAGTGTGAGCAGCCGATCGTAGGCCCAACGATGGTTTAGAATATTTTTAGAATCTGGTCTGAGGTTGCGGGGATCCTAAAGACGCCCAGCTTGGCGGTTTTATTCCGTCGTTTCTTCTCCCCTTTCCCTTCAGCTCCCTCTGTAACTTAGGAGATTGCTATGGCCGTTCCTAGTGGTCTTTCCAGCCCGCTGCCGGAGCAAGAAACCTCTACGGGACAAGGAAACGGTCTGAACTTGGCTCCTCGGCCTGCCGACCCGATCCTGCCGGCTGCTCTAGGGTCAGGAGAGAGGTCCGGCCCGCCGGTGTTTCCTAGCCCTGTCAAGTTCAGCAAGATCGAGATCGACAACCGCCCGGTGGGAGCTTCCACCCTGAAGGTAGTGGATTACTTTGCCGATGGCCGTCCGGTTGCTGCTGCCACTCTGAAAGTTGTGGATACCTGGGGCGAGGGGCGCCCAACGGTGGCTTCCGGCGTCAAATTTGTCCATGACCCAACCCTCAACCGGCCGGTGATGGCGGACGGCCTGAAAATTGCCAAAACTTTCCTGGGAAATCGCCCTATTGAGGCTAGTCCCCTTAAGGTGTTGCGTTAGCCGGCATCCCTGACGAGGGCCAGGGATCCCCCTGCTAACCTGAGTGGGGGAGACGTGACAGCGGCAAATATGGAGATCCTGGCGGCTTTGGTGGGGTTGCTGGCGGGCTTGGGAGGAGGGGCAGGCTACCTGGCAGATCAGGCGGCTCGGCAGCTTTTGCTCGCTCAGCTCGATGGGGTAGAGGTTTTGGAGGTGCGCATCCAAAGCCGCCCTAACTATCGTTTTTTGAGCGGCCAGGCGGATCGGTTGTTGGTTGCCGGGCGGGGGCTGTACAGGGCTCCGTTTCCGCGCATAGAGCTGCTGGAGCTGGAAACAGATCCGGTGGCCATTGACCCCTCTTTTTTCCGCGGGGCTCCTCTGCGGCTGGAGCGTCCTCTGCAGGCGGCGGTGCGGGTGGTGGTGCGGGAAGAAGACTTGAATGCTGCCCTCAACTCGCCAGAGGTGCTGAGACAGTTTCAGGATATCCGAGCAGATCTGCCCTTTGGCGGGCTTAGGGACGAACCCCGCCGCTTCGATCTGCGCAAACCCCGGGTCGAGTTTTTGGCTCCTGACCGCCTTCGACTTTCTGCCCTCTTGGTGGAGCAGGAAGGCGGCAGCGAGCAAAAAGACTCCGTCCCGCTGACGCGAGCAGTTGATGTAGTGTTCAACGCCGGGATCCAGGTGGAGGAGGGGCGCCGCTTGCAGCTTCAGGATCCGGAGTTTGTCATCGGCTCTGTGCGGGTTCCCGATGAGATCTCGGCAGCGTTTTTGGGCGGCCTTAACGAGGTGTTTGATCTGCAAGAGCTAGAAGATCTGGGGCTCCTGGTGCGGGTGCTCAGCCTGGAGATAGGGTCTGATCAGGTGCAGGTGATCGGCTTTGTGCGGGTCGAGAGCTTGGAGACCCTGATGGGATCCCGGCGAGCCGCCCTTCCCTAGCAGGGATCCCCGCCCATTGGGGCTAAATCTTCTCGTCGATAGGGTCGTCTTCTGCCAGGAGCTTCTCGATGCGGGCCTCGTCCAGGCGGGAGAGCAGCCGCGCCGCCTCTTGGTTGTCGCGAATGGCTGTGGCCAGCGTGAAGCCAGTTCAAGCTGGCTTGCGCCTGTGCCGGTTTGGGGATCCCCGGCAGGGTGGGCCTTTCTTCGCTACCCTAGAGCTAAGCAAGACAGGGGAATGGCAGCGATGGATCACTACGGAGGGCGTACCGCACAGCTTGGCTCTGGCAAATTGGGGGGGCGACGTTCCCGCCCACGGCGCGACCAGGCCCTGCCCCTGGGGATCCTGGGCTTTTTGCTGGGGGTGGGGGTGATGGGGGGAGCCTGGTGGTACAGCATTGGGCCGCGGCAAACCCTTTCTTTGTACTGGCTGACCACGGCTAACAACTCGATCTACTACGTGCAGCAGGAGCGCTCCGTGCGCGCCTTCGACGCCCAAGAGGCCATCCGTGTGGCTTTGGAAGAGCTGATCGCCGGGCCCCGGGATCCCCACCTCACCACCGCCATCCCTCCCCAGACACGGCTGCTGGATGTGCGGGTGGAAGGCAACGATATTTTCCTCAATTTCTCTTCTGAATTCACGCAAGGGGGGGGATCCACGGCGATGATGAGCCGGATCGCGCAGGTGCTCTACACGGCCACCAGCCAGAACCCCGGCGCGCGGGTGTGGATCTCCGTCGAGGGGCGTGCCCTCGAGGTATTGGGGGGGGAAGGGCTGATGATCGACCAACCCTTGACGCGGGCCTCGTTTGTCCCCAGCTTCCAGCTTCCGGCAGAACCTGAGGCGGAGCCGTCAGCCGTATCGGCCTCTTGAGAGATCATGAACTGGTTCCAACGGGTGGGCAGCAGTTTTCTCCTGGCCGGGCAGGTGACCTTGCACCTGCTGCGGGGCCGCATTCACCGTCGCAACACGCTGGAGCAACTGGCAGCGGTGGGGCTGGAGTCGCTGCTGATTGTTTTGATCACAGCGGTGGTGATCAGCGGCGTTTTCACGATTCAGTTGGCGCGCGAGTTCATCAACTTTGGAGCTTCTTCCCTCATCGGCGGGGTTTTGGCCATTGCCCTGGCCCGCGAGCTGACGCCGGTGGTGACGGCGGTGATCCTGGCTGGACGGGTGGGATCCGCCTTTGCCGCCGAGCTGGGCACCATGAAAGTCACGGAGCAGATCGACGCCCTTTACCTGTTGCGCACCGATCCGGTGGACTATCTGGTGATCCCACGGGTAGTGGCCGCGGGGCTGATGCTGCCGGTGCTCACCATCCTCTCCCTGTTGACGGGGTTGGTGGGGGGGATGATCATCTGCGCGTCGGTTTACAACATTCCTTCCACGGTGTTTCTCACCTCGGCTCAGAATCTCCTGGCCCCTTGGGACTTGATCGTCTGTTGTTTGAAGGCGATGGTGTTTGGGTCTCTGATCGCCATTGTCGGCTCCAACTGGGGCCTTTCCACCAGCGGGGGCGCCAAGGGGGTGGGGCGCTCCACCACCGATGCTGTGGTGACGGCGTTGCTGGGGGTGTTTGTTACCAACTTTCTGATCTCTTGGCTGGCGTTTCAGGGCCCGGGAACTGCCCTCAGCCGCGCCTTCTAGCCACTCAAAAGGGCAAAGGTAGGAGATAGTGATGCAAAATCCCTACGCCCCATTCCTGAGATTTTCTTGGCCTGAGATCAGCCGGGCGCTCAGGATCTGATCCCCCAGCTTGATCTTGCGCAGCACCTCGGTGCCCTCGGTAACATAGCCGAACACGGCGTAGCGGCCATCCATGAGGTTGAGGCCGGCGGGAGTGAGATCCGGCTCGGCCATAAAGATAAAGAACTGAGAAGAGGCGCTGTTGGGATCCTCGGGATAGCGGGCCATGGCCACCGTCCCTTCGGCAGCAAAGGGCAGGGCCGGCTCCACATCCCACAGGCCCAGTTGATCGAAGGTTTGGCCGTAGCGGGGCATTACCTCACCCTTGACCCGGATCTCCATGGGGATGGTGCGGACTCTGCCGGTGGCCGGATCCACATAGCCGTCGGCAGGGCCAGGGGGATCTCCAGCTTGCACTAGGAAGAATTTCTCCACTCGGTCAAAGGTCAGGCCATCGTAGAAGCCCCGCTGCACTAGGTCAGCAAAGTTGCCAGCAGTTATTGGAGCACTATAGCCATCCAGGGTGATCACCATGCGCCCGGCGGTGGTGTTCAGCTCCACTTCTGCCCGGCCCAGGAGCTGCGGCTTGTCGGCGTACTCATCAGGTACCTCGTAGGGGAAGGCCCCCACCCAGTTGTTCTCCAGGGATCCCAAGTCGTCTATGAGGCGGTCGTAGGCGGCGCGGGCTTCCTCCTTGCCCTTGGATTTGCGCTCCGTGGCCTGGCTGATGAGCTGCAACTCCTGGCGTAGGGCGGCTATTGCTTCAGAGGCGGCGGCAGCCTGCTCGGGGGGCAACTCCGCCAGCAGGGGATCCGCATAGCGATCCAGGAGCCGCTCCACCTGGCGCACATCCCCCCGCACCGCCGACCAGCGGTTGTACTTCAGGTCGGCCTCGATTTTGGTGATGGCCTCGTCAATTTCCCAGATCCGACTGTCTTGGATGGGCAGCGCCCGCCGCAAGAGGGTTCGCGGATCCGTAATGGCATCCCCTTGCGGCAGCGCCAGGGCCGGGATCCCACCCAGCCAAATCGTCCAAAGCAACACAGCCGCTAAGACCAGCCGGAGTGATCTTCTTCCCCACTCCCACCGATTGCTGCCAACTGCGGATCCCTGCTGGGCACGCTGTGTCATGTCTTCACCCGTTGCCGACACTGCTTTTGCTCTCAGCCTGGCATTCTAGCGTTGCTGGCGGCAAGCGTTGCTGCGAAAGAGGGGGGTGAAGTCGCCTTCAGCAGTCAAGCTGCAAGGTCATGGCTACCTCTATCTGGGAACGACAGCCTCGAAGCGGATGGCCCCGGCACTGCCGGCTTGCCCCACATTGACCACCACCAGGCCGTTGGGGTTGGTGATGCCCCCACAGGCCGGCGGCACCGCTTGCCCCGGCGGGATAAAAGCTCCCGCATCCCCATCAACCGCATCGCTCAGAGCCACTGGAGAGCCACCTGCCGGCGTCACAGACAAGCTGCCCGGCACATAGCCAAGACCGGGGGCGAGGGGATCACACACCGTCAGCCTCGAGCCGGGCGAATCCAGCAGGAAGTAAATCGCAAACTGCAGCCGCGCTCCGGGACGTACCGGCTGGTTGATGGCGCCTTGCAGGAAGGTGGCTGCCCCGCCCGGCCAAGGGATCCCTGGGTTGTCGTTGGGATCCGTGGGCTCGTCGAAGAACTCGCGGATAGGAAGGCCGTTGACGGCGCTGATCCGCTTCACCAGTCGGATCCCTTCTTCTCGGGGTGCTGGTGTTGGGGTTGGCATTGGTGTCGGCGTGGGCGGCGGTGTTGGCGTTGGCGTTGGGGTGGGCTTTGGAGTCGGTGTCGGTGTCGGGGT
>NZ_JANSHP010000081.1:0-47969 GCF_047502605.1 Synechococcus sp. RC10A2 | reverse complement strand
AGCATGGAGCAGATAGTGAAGACTTCTTTACTACTGATCAATCCATCCTCCTTCCAAAGTTGGTTTGCTAAGTGCTGCTATTGTACCCCTTGAGTCCTTAACAGGCTGTAAGCTCAACCACTTTACGGTCATTTCGGCTGATGGAGTTTCTCTTTCCTGACAGAAGCCAAAACCAGTGGTACACTACCGCTACGGTGAGTTGGTCAGATTGATGGCAGGGATCCCTCATTTCTATTGGTGTTGGGCTAGGTGGGCTACACCGGCTCTGTGGGCGTTGCTGCTGTCGCCTGCTCCTATGGCTTGGGCTTCTGCTCTGGAGGTGCCTCAATTTGATCTGAGTGTTGTCCGCTCTCGTTCTTTGCCGTGGCGGCACCCGCTCCCTTGGCCAGAGATAGGGGATCCCAACCCATCTGAAGCTGAGGTCGAGGCGGCGGAGCATCTTTTCTTGGAGTTCACCCTCGAAGAGAGCAACGCCGCCATTGCCCTGTTCGGGTGTGATTGCCCAGCCCATATCAACCAACTGCGACGACTGCGCGGCCTGCCCTTGCTGTGAACGGGGGAGAGCTGACGGCCCCTCTGAACAGCACAGTTTGTATATTGCTAAGGCTGAGGTTCTCCCCCTGCTCAGTAGCCTGCTTCCGCGCTTCAGTTCGCGGATGGTCTACATAGCCCTGAGCCGGTGGAGTTTTGTCAGGCAGGGAGGCAAGCTGTCCCTGGGCATAAATCCAGTCAGGGCGTTGTGGGGATTGGCACAAGACAAGGGCTAAGCGGAGGGATCCGGTAGGGGCCTACGGTCTACCGGTTGCGGCTCCTCTTGAGGGGTGAGGGTTTTCAGTTCTGGCAGCGCCGTTCCTGCCGGCGCGTCAGCAGCAGGGCTCTCGGCAAAGTTGCCCGGCAACGGTGTCGGCGAGCTGGAGCCGGCGCGGTTCAGCTCCTGCAGAGCAGCTTGGGCCGGCTGAAACTGGGGATCCAGTTCCAGGCAGCGCTGCAAACTGGCCTGGGCCGCCTCCCGCTGGCCGGCCTGTAGTTGGATTAGCGCCAAGGTATGCCAGAAGGCGGGCCGCTGCGGCTCCAGTTCTGTGGCCCGTTGGGCGTCGGCTAGAGCCAGCTCCAATTTCCCCAGCTTCAGGGCCTCCCAGGCGCGGTTGTTGAGGGCCACCGCGTCTTCTGGGGTGAGCTGCAAAACCCGCGAGTAGGCCTCCACCGCTTTTTCTGCCTCTTTCAGGTCGCCATACACTAGCCCTAAGGCAAACCAGCCCCAGGGATCCCGTTCGTTGAGGCGGGTCATCTGTTGGGCGGCAGCAAGGGCTTCTTCCAACCGGCCCAAGCGCCGCAGGCTGGTGATCTGGCCAAACCAGCAGGCAAAGCTGCCGGGACGCTGTTGCACCAGGCGCCGGAACTGCTCCAGGCTGGCTTCGTATTGCCCCAGCTCCTGCTGGGCCACCGCCAGGGCGTAGCGAGCCGGGAAGTCCTCTGGCCGGATTTTCAGGGCTTCCTCGAAGTGAATGCAAGCCTCCCTCAGGTAGCCCAATTTCTGGAAGGCCACGCCGCGGGCATACCAGCTTTTGGGGTTGTCGGCGTCGTAGCGCAGAGCACGTTCCAGGGCCTTGCTGGCCAGCCGATACTGCCCCAGGCGCAGCAGAGCCACCCCTAGGTTGTGGAGCGTAATGGGATCCCGGCGGCGCAGCCGCAGCGAGCGCTTGTAACACTCGATGGCCGAGCGCAGCCGCTGGCAGTGGAACAGGGCATTGCCTTGGTAGCGCCAGACCCGGCCACTTCTGGGGTTGAGCTTCAGGACGCGGGCAAAGCTGGCCGCCGCCGAGCTGGGCCGCCGCAGCCGCCGCAGCACGATCCCACGCGCCAGCCAGGTGCGGGGCTGTTGGGGGTTGTAGCGCAGCGCCTTGTTCAGGCTGTTGAGGGCCAGCTTGGGCCGCTTCAGTTGCATGAGGCGAATGCCGCGATTGTGCCAGGCCAAGGCATCTTCGGGGTTGCTCTCCAGCACCTTGTCGTAGTTGACCACCGCCGCTTTGTACTGGCCCAGGCGCCCCAAAATCAGGGCCAGGCGCAGCCGCGTCTCCTCGTCGTAGGGGTTGATGCTCAGGGATCCGTTGTAGCTGTCCACCGCCTCGCGGTAGCGGGCCAACTGCACCAGCACATCGCCGCGCCGGCTCCAGGCCAGGGCAAAGTTGGGATCCATGTTCAAGGCACGGTCGTAGGCGGCCAGCGCCTCGCTCAGGTTGCCCCGCTTGCGCCACTCCTCGGCCCGCTCAAATTGAATGTCGGCGCTGTTCCACTGAAACAGCCGCTGAATAAATTGCAAAATGGCAATCTTGCGTGCTCCTTCCTCCGGCGTGGCAGAGGGCATTTCGCCGGTGGCAATGCGCAGGATGGCCATTTGAATGGCCCGCAAAAAGGCCTGGAACCCCCGCACCTCCTCATCTTCAGGGAGTTCCTCGCGGCGACGGTATTGCAGCCGAAATCGCTGCAGATCCCCGGGGGCGGGAAAGCTGGGATCCAAAAAGTGCATCAGCTCCCGGGCCCGGTACTCGAACAGCACCGGATCCTCATCGGAGCCGCTAAAGTCCAGCAGCGGCGCTTCTGCCAGGGGGCGGGGCAGCTCGGCGGGCGTGTGCAGCAGCGTCAGCAGGCGCTGGTTCTGCCGGGGCGGGGCGTGGGAGAAGCCGCTGTAGAGCTCATCTCTGGGCCAGGGATTGGCGACAAACTCCGGCGAGGCCACCACCCCGACCCAGCGGCACTGTTCGATGGCCAGTTGCAGCTCCAGCCGGCGGTCGTCTCCTGGCTGTAGCATCCAGCGGTCAAACCAGACCTTGAAGCCCTCCCGATCCAGCCGCTCCGCCAACTGCCGCGCCCAACGGGCCTGGGCCCGGTGGTAACGCAAGAAGAGGTCGAACTTGTAATGCTCGGAAGACATGAACGCCCGCTCGCTGCTCTTTTCCAGCTTATCTTTGCCACCGCCTCGGCGGCTTGGGGCATTGCCCTTCCCCGGCTGGGGGATAAGGCACCAAGTTTCTGTCAACCCTTTTGCCGTTTGCGCCAGCGGGACGGAGTCCTTCGATGGCCAGACCAAGATCGGCGATAGTTGAGGAAGGGTTGGTCAGGAGGGGGAGATGGTAAGCGGAGCGCTGGCGATTGGGGCTGCAATTGGCTTGGTGGTTTTGCTGTTGGAAGCGATTCGCTATCGCCGCTGGGGATCCCTTCGCCGTTGGCAGCCGGCAGTGGGGCTGGGCTTGGCAGCCTTGGCGGCGCTGGGGGCAGGGCTGGGACAGTTGTCGGAGCCGATCCCGCTAGCGGTGTTGCTGGGGGGACTGGTGGGGTTGGGTCTGCTGGGCTTGAGCGGCTGCGGGCGGGCCGGGCAGGGGCTGGCGGTGCTGCTGCTCAGCTTGGCCAGCGTGTGGGGCCTAGCCCGCGGTGCTTTCGAGGAATCTGAGGCGGGAGCTGCTTTTTCTCTGCTGCTGTGGGGCTGCGGCCTGGGGATGGGCTTGGTGGGGATCCCGTTGCTGGGCTGCTTGGCCGAGGCGGAGATGCTGTCTGTGCTGATGGGTCTGGGCCAGGGCTGGAGCGGCATCGCCGCCTTGACCTGGGGATCCCGCCTGCTGGAGATGGGCTCCCCCCAAGATCTCCCTTGGTCGGTGCTGCTGCCGGTGGGGCTGGCTGCCCTCAGCCTGGTGGCGGGCACGCTGCCCCTGCTGATCCTCCCCGTTCCCGCCAGCGGGACGGAGTCCTCGCGCGACAGCGAGGTGGGCTCCAACCGGCTGCTGTCGGCCCTGGGGCACGGTGTGGGATGGCTGGTGGCGACGGCGCTGGCTTTGGCCCTGGTGCGCAACGGGCTGTACCAGGATCCCTTTTGGGCGCTGCTGTACGGGGCGGGGGTGCTGCTCTCGTGGGCTCTGCTGGCTTTGGAGGGCGGGATCCCGGCACCCGAGGGGAAAGAGGCCTTGCTCTGGCGGGCCTGTGTGAGCCTGACGCTGGTAGGCGGTGGGGCGCTGCTGGCGCTGCGGCTGGGGGGATCCTACGGGGCGGCGCTGCTGGGGCTGGGGTGTCTGGCTTTTCCCAGCCGCTGGGGGGCAATGGCCGCCCTGTTTTTGTCGGCCCAACCCCTGCTGCAAAACCTGCTGCACCAGTTCAACCTGCAGGTGGCCGGGATCGACCTCACCCAGCCCTATGTGGCGGCGGCGCTGTACCTGGGCATGGCGAGCATGGGGCTGGCAGCGCTTGTCCACTGGGTGTACGGGCAAGACAGGCCGCTGCCGACGGGGATCGGCCTGACGCTGGCCAGCCTGCTCCTGCCGCTGGGGGTGGGCTATTTCGTCCACGCCCAGCCGCAGGCGGCCTTCTTGCTGGCAGCCTTGATCACCGCCTTGATCTTGGCAGCGCTGCAGCCCATAGCCCTAAACCAAGAAAGGGGAAGGGCACCTTGGACAGGGACCCAAGCTTTGGGCCTGGCTATGCTTGCCATTTTGGGCTCCAACCTCAGCCGCAACTGGACGGTGACGGGGTTCTATGCCACCCGCCTGGAGCGGGCCCTGGTGCTGGTGGTTCTCGTCGGGATCCTGGTTCTCTGCCTCTTGCTTGGGCAGGGCTGGCGCCTGTGGCAGTCCAGGACTGCATCCCGCTAAATGCCCACCCTCGCCTGTTGGGGCTCCCAGACCGTGAAACCTGTTCCTCTCGGCACCCGCGGCACCTGGCAAGGGATCCCCGGCCCCGAGCAAACGGCAGAGGCCCTGGGCAACCCCGGCGTGAGGGTGATCGGATCCCCGGCGCTGTTGGCGCTGATCGAGCGGTGCGGCCACAACACCTTGCAGCCCTTCTACGAGGGGGAAGAAGCCGTCGTCGGGATCCGCTTTGCCCTGGAACACTGCTCGGCAGCCGTGGTCGGGGATCCTCTACACGTTCAGGTTGAGGTTGTGCAAGCGGTGGGAAGGCGCATTGAATTTCAGGTGAAGATCACGCAGCAGGGGCGCTTGGTCATGCAGGGATCCTATACCTGTCAGGTGGTCGATTTGCCCCGTTTTCTGGCTCGCTATGGGCTGGCCTGAGGTCGTCCAGCGCCTGGCAGGGCTGTTGCTGGTCACGGGGTTGGGGCTGTTTTTGTTCTGGCCACAACAGCTCCTGCTGCGCTACCGCAAGCCTTGGCAGGGCCCCCTCGCCTGGGTTGGGGAATGGCGCGGGTGGAGGGGCTTGGCTCTGCGGGGCAGCCGTCGGGGTTGGGAATGGCGCTGCGGGTCCCTATACGTTCGCGGGCATTGGCCAGCCTGGGTGGGCTGCCGTCTCTCCTTTGCCGACTGGCCTCGCTTCTGGCCCCTTCTGAGGCGGTTGGCCGAGGGGATCCAGATCCAGTCCTGGCGAGGCGGCCTGGAAATCGGCTTTGCCGACCCGGCCTTGACGGGGCAGTGCCTAGGGCTTTTGGCAACCCTCCCCCCCTCGCTGGCTTGCCACCTGCGCTTGACCTTCGCCCACACCGGCTGGCACGGACAGGGATCCCTGCTGCTTTGCTTTCGCGCCTGGCGAGTGCTGGGGCCGGCCTTGGAATTGGCATGGCTCATCCTGCGCAGCAGCCGCTCGAGGATCCGATAGAACTCGTCAGCCCTCTCTTGGGCTCTTGCAGCAGCCCAACTACCAGTCATCATCGATGTCTAGAATTTTCCCGGCTCTGCCATCGATTTTGACCTCAATGTCGTTGGCAAACCCCACCTTCCAAACCCAGCGCCCATTCTCCCGCTCCAGTTCGACTTCTTCAACGGAAGCAGCGGGAACAACTAAGCGAGCAATCCAATAGTTTCTTCATCGATTGCTGAGACAGAAGACTGGGCAAAAACCGGCTCTGGGCCGGTCTTGAGGCCAGCCAGCGGGTTGCCGACCAGCATCGCAATCATCAAACCTAGATAGATAACAGCAGGTTTTAGAGAAGTAGGGGAGCTCGAGGGGCAATAATCCCCTCAATAAATATTGAGGGGAGGATGCCATCAATTTCAGGTTCAACCCTCTGAGAACCGGATGGTCTCACGTCGGCCTGGGCAGGTTTTGCAGCGCAGGATCCCCAGGGCAGCGGATCCCTTCTCATCTAGAGCCACCTCTGCTGGGGATGCGACAGCTCAGCCTTAAAGGGCTCTCCAAGGCAAAAGCAGGGTGAAGGAAAAAACCGGTTGCCACCCCCCAGGCAAATCTCAACCCTGCGGAGCAAACCCCTGCTAGACTGTTGAATTAAATACACAACCTAAAAAGCCGGCCAATAGCTGGCTGGTCTTCTAGCTCAAACCCTTCAGGTTGAGCGCTCGGTCGTCTTCAGTGGGGAGAAGATATCGTGGCAACAGGGGCCTATGCACTGGTGGATAGCCTGCATCGACATGGGGTGCAGCACATTTTCGGCTATCCAGGAGGAGCGATCTTGCCCATCTACGACGAGCTGTACAAGGCCGAATCCCAAGGGCTACTCAAACATTTCCTAGTCCGCCACGAACAGGCCGCCGCCCATGCTGCCGATGGCTACGCCCGCGCCACCGGCAAGGTGGGGGTGTGCTTCGCCACCTCGGGGCCAGGAGCAACCAACCTGGTGACGGGCATTGCCAATGCCATGATGGACTCTGTGCCCATGGTGGTGATCACCGGCCAGGTGCCCCGCCATTTGATCGGCACCGACGGCTTTCAGGAGACCGACATCTTTGGCATCACCCTGCCCATCGTCAAGCACTCCTACGTGGTGCGGGATCCGCGCCAAATGGCTCGGATCGTGGCCGAGGCTTTTCACATTGCTGGCACCGGGCGACCGGGGCCGGTGCTGATCGACATTCCCAAAGATGTGGGGCTGGAAGAGTTCGACTACCAGCCGGTTAGCGAAGTCAACATCCCCGGCTACCGGCCCACGGTGCGGGGGAACCCGCGCCAGATCCACGCGGCGGCCAAGCTGATCCTGCAGGCCAAGCGGCCCCTGCTCTACGTGGGGGGCGGGGCCATCATCTCGGGTGCCCATGCCGAGATTGCCGAGCTGGCCCACACCTATCAGATCCCGGTGACCACCACCCTCATGGGCAAAGGGGTCTTCGATGAGAACGATCCCCTCTCGGTGGGGATGCTGGGCATGCACGGCACCGCCTACGCCAACTTCGCCGTTACCGAGTGCGACCTGCTGATTGCCGTGGGGGCCCGCTTTGACGACCGCGTAACCGGCAAGCTGGACGAATTTGCCAAGCACGCCAAGGTTATCCACATTGATATCGACCCGGCAGAAGTGGGCAAAAACCGCACTCCGGACGTGCCGATTGTGGGAGATGTGCGCACCGTCCTGGTGGAGCTGTTGGCGCAACTGAGCAAAATGCCCCACACCCCTGGCCAGACGCAGGCTTGGCTGGAGCGGATCGAGCGCTGGAAACGGGACTACCCCCTGCAGGTGCCCCGCTATGAGGGCGTGATCGCCCCGCAGCAGGTGATCGATGCCTTTCGTCGCCATGCTCCCCACGCCTACTACACCACCGATGTCGGTCAGCACCAAATGTGGGCGGCGCAGTTTCTGCGTAACGGGCCGCGCCAGTGGATCTCCAGTTCTGGCCTGGGCACCATGGGCTACGGTTTCCCGGCGGCCATGGGGGTCAAAGTGGCCCTGCCCCACGCCGAGGTGATCTGCATCAGCGGCGACGCCAGCTTCCAGATGAACATGCAGGAGCTGGGCACGGTGGCCCAGTACGGCATTGCCACCAAGGTGGCCATCATCAACAACGGCTGGCAGGGCATGGTGCGGCAGTGGCAGCAGGCCTTCCACGGCGAGCGCTACTCCCACTCGGATATGACTCCGGGCATGCCGGATTTCGTCAAGCTGGCTGAAGCCTTTGGCGTCAAGGGCATGCGCGTCGATCACCCCGATCAAGTGGACGACGCCATCCAAGAGATGCTGCGCCACGAGGGGCCGGTGGTGGTCGATTTTGTGGTCAAGCGGGACGAGAACTGCTACCCGATGGTGCCCGCCGGCAAAGCCAACTACCAGATGATCGGCCTGCCGGAAAAGCGGCAACTGGAGCAAGCCGCCGAGCTGATTTACTGCCCCAATTGCGGCACCAAAAACCCCAGCCTGCACAAGTTCTGCGCCGAGTGCGGCACCAAGCTCTAGAACCGGCAGGGCTGGCCATCAGGGCAGGGAAGTTGGGATCCCTTCGCAACAAGGCCCGCCCTCGGCAGCGGAAAGTCCGCAGGGATGCCGATGATGGCTATTTCAAACTGCAGTCGTTTCAAACCCGATTGAAGAAAACACTTCCCGAGCGCGCCTCTGCTGCGACCAACCCCAGCCCATCGTCCAAGAGGAAGGGGGGGAGTGAGGCTCAAGTAGTCGGAAATTCTTTTTTCCACGCGGTGCGGGTGGAAGTTGCCAAAAGGTTCCGGCCTTACCCAATGGTCAGAGGGGCCGGTAGACACGGTAGTTGAGGTTGGGGAAGATGTTGTCCATGTATTCCACCTTGGCCAGCCACTGCTCGTCTTCAGGGGTGGCTTTTTCTCGCCGAAACTGGCCGGCTTGGATCTTCTCGTAGAGGTGATTGAAGCGCAGCAGGTGGGATTTGGTGCGGCGTACCGCATAGGGAACCATCGTCCCCGTGCGCATGATGAAGGCCCAGTCGGAAGATTGGGCCAGGAGCAATTCCCGCGCCGCCTGGTTCAGGGCCCGCCACTCCAGGTCATCGGCAGGCTCGCGGCGGCTCAGCTCGATCATCCGCTCGGTAGCCTTGTGCAGGTGGGGGTAGATCCAGGCGTTGGTGGGGTTGAGCCAGTACTCGTGGAAGCCGCGCGCCCCCCAACTGGACTGGGCAGGTTTGCACACCTGCTGGGTGGGGTTCTCCCGCAAGTACTCCGCCAGGTGAGTCATGCGATAGGTATTTTGGTCGAAGTAGCTCTTGCGAATGAGGAAATCCAAAAACCAGGGGCCCTCATACCACCAATGGCCGAACAGCTCGGCATCATAAGGGGCCACCACCAGCGGCGGACGCCCCATGACGCTGTACAAATACTCGATCTGCCGCTGGCGGTTGAACATGAAGTTGCCCGCATGTTCTGCCGCCTTCTCCCTGGCCCAGTAGGGATCGTAAAGTTGCTTCTGTCCCAGATCGAGGTTGCGCCCCGTGATGCGGTGGTACTTGATGCCGGTGTTTTTCCGCTGGCCGTTGGGCATGATGTAGGGCTTGATGTACTCGTAGTCGGCCTCGTACCCCAGGTCTTTGTAGAACTCGCGATAGACGGGATCCCCAGGGTAGCCCACCTCCGCTGACCACACCTGCTGCGAAGACTCGTGATCCCGACCGAAGACGGCAACGCCAGTCTCGGTGAAGATGGGGGCGTACATGCCGTAGCGGGGCCGCGGCTTGGCATAGAGCAAACCGTGGGCGTCGGTGATCATGTAGCGCAGGCCGGCATCGGCGATCATCCGCTCCAGCCCTTGGTAATAGGCGCATTCCGGCAGCCAGATCCCCCGCGGCCACTGGCCAAAGTGTTCGTTGTAGTGCTCGCAGGCTACGATAAGCTGGGCCCAAACCGCCTGCGGGTACATCTGCATCAAGGGCAGGTAGCCGTGGGTAGCCGCGCAGGTAATGATCTCCAGGTTGCCGCTGTCTTGAAACTGTTTGAAGGCCCGCACCAGATCCCGGTCGTAGCGCTCCCAGAGATCGCGCACCATGGCAAATTGCTTGATGTAGTGCTCGGCCAGGTAGCGAATGTGGCCGTTGGTGGCGTTCTTGTCGTATTCCAGTTGGGCCAGCTCTTCCAACTTGGTTAGGTAGTGGTCGTAGCGCTCCTGCAGCAAGGGATCCCGCAGCATCGACACCAAGGGCGGCGTCAGGGACATGGTGAAGCGAAAGTCGATGCCATCTCGCCGTAGCCCCTCGAACATGTGCAGCAGCGGCACATAGGTCTCCGTGATGGCTTCGTAGAGCCATTCTTCCTCCAGCACAAAGTCTTGCTCAGGGTGGCGCACAAACGGCAGGTGCGCGTGGAGTACCAAGGCGAGATAACCCATGGCAGCCGGCGATCCTTACAGACAGGGAAAGATAACGGAGCAGACTTGCCCTTCTCAGCAGCAAATCTGTAGAGAAGGTTAAGCCCAAGATTGCTACCTATCGTCCAGCATTTCGTCCTTGGGGTCAAGAGCTGGGATCGCTGGGGATCGCTGTTGGGCTCAGCGGTGACGAATGAAGTCGTAGATCTCCAGATACTCCTTGCCAGGATAGTTCCAGGAGTAGTCGTAGCTCATGCCTTGAATCTGCAGTTGACGGAACTGGTCAGGAGCGGTGTACCAAAGGTCGATGGCCCGATCCAGAGCCGACTCCAAAGCAGCTGGATCTGTGTGATAAAAGACGTAGCCGTTGCGTTGCTCGGGCAATTTGTGGGGATCGTAGTCGCGGTCGAAGACGGTATCCACCAGGCCACCCACTCCTCTCACCACCGGAACCGTGCCATACTTCAAGCCAATCATCTGAGTGAGTCCACAGGGTTCGTAGTGGCTGGGCACTACGATGATGTCTGCCCCCGCATAGATAAGGTGGGAAAGTTCTTCGTTAAAGCCCAACTCAATGTGAACATCGGGGTTGTTGTTGAGGTAGCTTTTCTCGTGGGCAAACCAAGCGCCGATCCCCGGCTCCGTGGCGGATCCCAGCAGCACGAATTGGGCATTTTTAAACAGGGAGCGGTAGATGGCATGATGCACCAGATGCACGCCTTTTTGCTCGTCCAGCCGCCCAATATAGGCCACAATGGGCTTATCAACATCTTGTAGCCATAGCTGATCCCGCAGTGCTTTTTTGTTTTTGGCCTTGTTTTCCAAAGTTTGCGCCGTGTAGTGAAAAGGAATAAAGCGATCGATCTCAGGGTTCCAAATATCGTAGTCGATGCCATTCAAGACGCCGCGAAACTTGTGCTGGTGCAAGTAAAGAGTGTGTCCCAGTCCATAGTTGTAATTACCAAATCGCGCTTCCAGGGCATGGGTGGGGGAAACGGTGGTCACGAAGTTGGAAAAGACGATCCCGCCCTTCATAAAGTTGAGGGCAAAGGGGTTAAAGTTATCTCGCAGGCGGTCGTAATGAAAGTAATAGGGCTCCCGGTTGAGGCCGGTGGCCCAGAGGATTTCCGGGCCGCCAAAGCCTTGGTGTTTAAAGTTGTGGATGGTGTAGCATACCCGCTGGTTTTCCATGCCGTGGTACTTGTAAATCTCAAAGAGCAGCACCGGCACCAATCCTGTCTGCCAATCGTGACAATGAATGATATCGGGGCGCTTATTGCTTTTGAGAAGAAACTCCAGAGCCGCCTTGCTGAAAAAAGCAAAGCGCATGTTGTCGTCCGGGCAGCCGTAGTAGCAGCCACGATTAAAAAAGTTGTCGCCGGAGTGGGGCTCAATAAAAAAGCAAAGGCGGCCATGTACCCAGCCGCAGTACACCGAGCAGTGAATAGCTCCCCCATACCAGGGCACCCAGAGGTCGCGGTAGGCATCGTGCAAGCCCCAGATCTGGTCGTAGCGCATGGTGTCGTACTTGGGCAAAACCAGCTCGACACAGTGCCCCCGCACTTCCAGCTCTCGGCTGAGGCCGTACACCACATCCCCCAGCCCCCCCGCCTTGATGACCGGGGCACATTCCGACGCAATCTGCACGATGTACATTTCGCGCTCTCCCGTAGCACCGCCTTACTTTTCTTCACAAAAGATAATCTCTTTTGGCTTCTACAGCCCATCCCCCGCCTCAGCGAAAAGGGATCCCTGTCCGGGGATCCCTTCCTTGCCTAACAGGTGGCTAGCTCAATCTCTGGCTGCGCTGCCTACGGGTTTGGCTGGCGGCTCAGGCATCTGCCTGGGATCGCTCAATACCACTGCTGGGCATAGAGGCGCTGCACCAGATAGAACACGAACAGGGGCACATCGACGCGACGCTCGTCGATCATAAAAGACTCAATGGTGCTGGCCGGGGATCCTTCAATAGCGCAGCGGAAGAACTTGGGCCCATTGAGGGATCCCTCGGCAAAGAGGACGCTAAACTGCTTTTTGCCGCCGGCAAACGAGCCAATCAGCGTCTTGCCCTCCAGCCGCAGTTGCAGATCGGTGACGCCGCGTTTCTGAAAAGCGGCGATGGTTGCCGGGATCACATCTTCTGCAATGAGTTGCTCGAAAGGCTTCTCTTCCTTGGCTGGTTTTTTTGCTGCGGCTTTGGGCGAGGCTTGGGCAGTGTCAGTCTCCTTGGGAGCAGGGTTGGCGGCCTCAACCCGGGCCGGCTTTTCGACAGCGGTTTCCTGGGCGGGGGTAGGTTCTCCAGACATGGGCTGATACTCCGATAACAGGTCAACGATTGGCGTGCGGGCTGGCAGGCCCAGAGTCAGGGATGGAAGAGAGGCTAACCTTTGGGGATGTACTGGCCGACAATTTCTTCAGCAGGGATCTGGGGGAAGCCCATGCTGTAGTTGGGGGTACGCCCCTGCAGGTTGTAGGCAATTTCCCCTTGCTTGAGGAGAGAGCGAATGAAGTGTTCCAGGTCAGAGCCGATGCGCCGCAGGTTGTACTCAGTCAGATCCCGGCCCCTGTACTCTTCTACCAATTCCTCAAAACGAGCATAGACCTTCTGCAAGGCGGCATCGTTCCAGACCAGCTCGTTGTCGGGATCCACATCGAGGGTGAGCAGATCGTCGCGAGGCACAAAGTGGTTATCGGCGGTCACCTCGCCAGCAAAGATGTGAACGTGGCGGGTGGTGCATTTCAGCATGGCTGTCGCTCCGGTCGAGATCCTACGCCTTTCTTCAAGGTATCATTCCTGGCGCCGAGGTGGGATCCCTTGTCGTCCAGATCCCAGAAAGTTGCCCAGGCCAATCTCCCCACCCAACAATTCTGGGGAGAAGCGGGATCCCTCTGGCACAGAAGAAGCCTAAAAGTACGGCTGTCGGCTGCGTAGCCGGTGTTACTGGAAAAATTTAAAAAGCCGGACTACCTTCCCCAGGGAAACCTAAGCTTGTTTATGAGATAACCCATGGTTGTTCTAGGCAGACTGGATCAAATCAGCGATATTCTGCTTCATCCTACTGCAAATCACATCAAGGGGCAGGTCGTTCGGATCCCGTCCAAAGGGGTTCTCAATTTCAATGCCGATCTCCTCGACGCCAAACAGCATAAAGGCCAGCAGCCCGACAATGGGGCCGGTCATCCAGCCCAATCCCTCCACCATCTGAAAAGGCAAAGACAAACAATACAGCAGCAACAACTGCTTCAAATGTAAGGCGTAGGCCATGGGCGTTGGGGTCATGAGAATGCGCTCGCAGGCGCCCAGGACATCGACCATGTTATTGAGCCGCTCCACCATGATCGTTAGCTGATAGACTTCAACGCGGCCTTTTTGGTATTGGCGCTGTAGGTAGTCTCCAATCCAAAAGGCAATTTGCAAGGAGGGATGGTTGAGGTTTTTAAGACGTTGCAACTGCTCTGGGCTGAGGAGGGTCTGAAGCTCATCTGGCAAAAATTCTTGGCGCAGATGTTGCTTCATGGCGATGGCAAAAGCAGGCAGGAGATAGAGGATTTTGATTTTTTCTTCCCGATCGTCTGGCTGCTTCTCTTCAATGGCTACCCAAATCAAGCGGGCTAAGTTGCGCACGTTGCTCACCACGCATCCCCAAGCTTTTCGCCCCTCCCAAAACCGCTCGTAGGCAGTGTTTGTCCGAAACACCAGCATCAAGCCAAAAACGATGTTGGGCACGAACGCCACCAACGAGGACAGCGCTATGGGCAACCCCAGCTTGTAGAGAACGGAAACCAGCACTCCCAGGAGACCACAGATGAGGGTGCGAGGCAGCACTGCCGGCACAACCGATCCGTGCAACTGCAGGGCCAAGCGAAACCAACGCAACCCATTTCCCGATAGATACTGGCGAATCCTGGTGTGGCGTCGGCAAGCCTGCCCCCTGATCCTACTACCGTCATGGCAACGGTTGTTGACCGAAACCTTGGCGGCGCAGGCCCCCCTCTTCCCCGCCGTATACGGGGGGATGAATCCCTTGACCTGACGGGGCAACTTCCAGGGTCTCAGGAGTCATTTCAAGCTAGTTTAAGAGGTTCTCTTTGCTCTCCTCAGGTTGAGAGGCAGGGATCCAGAAGTTGCTCTGCAGCAGAGGGGCGCCAGTGGGGGATTCGCTCCCGCCTGCCGGTTCGAGGGTAATCCAAAGGCGGGTCGGCTGCTGTGAATGGGTGGGCTGGCTGAGCCATTGCAGGGATCCCTCGGCGTTGACGGTGAAGGTGCCGGCGCTTTCCAGGCGCTGCCCAGCCGACTCCAGCCACAGTTGGTAGGTGGTTCCCGGGGGGGCAGGGGGCATTTCTGAAGCCAAGAGCAACACCTGCTTGGCGCGGGGCGACCAGAGAGCTTGTACCAACAGGGGGTTGCGGAAGCTGGGGTCGCGCAGAAGGGTTCGCCGTACCTGCGGTTGTCGTTGCCACTCCTGATAGAGCCGTTGAATGGCTACCGACTCCCCCTGCCAGCGCAGCCGCCAGTAGGCCGCTGTTATGGCCACTGCGTAGATCCCTAACCCTACTAAGCTGCCCCAGAGGAAACGCCGCGGCCACCAAGGAGGTGCGACCCGGATGGAGGCAGGGGCGGGCAACCAGCTCCAGCGCCGCAAGCGTTCTTGGGCTTGAAAGGCCGTCAACTCGTAAAGCCACAGGGCCACCGAGCGATCCCGCTGCAGGTCAAAGGCCTCCGCATGTTTCCAGCAGAACTCAAACACCTGGCGCACCACCTCTTCGGCCTGGTGAGGCTGCTTGAGAGTGGACAGCGCGATCTCCAGCAGGCGCTTTTGGTAGCGATCCTTAAGTAAAAAGTGGCTGCGGCGATCCCGCAGTTGGATCTGGCGCATCAGCTCGAAATCGGTCGGCTCCGCCATAGCCCCCCATCTGCTGCGCCTGTCCAGCCCGGCTTTGGGTCAAGCGGTAGCGCCAGGCCGGTAGCTTTTTCAAAAATATACATCAGCCCTGGATCCAGCTCACCGGCAAGCCGACTTCATTTTGTTGCGGCTGGTGCAGATGCCGGCCGTGCAACTTGCGGTATCCGCTTTTACTCGCACCTATCTCCTACAAAACGAGGAGCCGACCCAAGACACCATTTTTTCAGTGCAGATGCCCTCAGGCGGCATCTTTCTCGACCACCTTCTCCGCTTCTACCTTCAGGGACTCCGTCCCGCTGACGCGATCGGCACCGGCGGTGGGCTCGTCATCGCTGCTGGGGTTGTTCATCTCTTGCTTGAAGCTGCGCAACGCTTTGCCGAAGGCGCTGCCCAACTCCGGCAGCTTCTTGGGGCCGAACACGACCACTGCAATTATCCCAATCACGGCCAGCTCTGGCAGGCCCATGCCGAAGATGCTCACGGCCAGGATAGGTTCGCTCGACAGCAGGATAGCCATAAGTCCCCAAAACCCCAAAAATAGAACAAGCCAACCAACCTCGCTGGCAAGGAGGGGAATTATCCCCTCCCAACTCTAGCAGGTTTTCCCGGGGGCAGAAAGGTTTGGCTGCTACTGCCATGGCTCTGGAATCCATGAGCTGCCAAAAGCGGCAGCCGACGACCGCTAGACTGAGATTGTTGCTTTGTTGAAGCTTGCCGATGGGCTTTCTCCTGTCTGCCGAACAAGTGCTTCAGTTCGTCACCAACCAGTGGCAGGATCCCTATGCTGTTTTGGGGCCGCAGCAGATAGAGCAGGGGGAGACGTCCTTCTGGCTGGTGCGGGCCCTGGTGCCCAATGCCAAACAGGTTTGGTTGGTAGAACGCGCCACTGGGCAGGCCTACCCCATGCAGCCGCTGCATCCAGAAACGTTGTTTGAGCTGTGCTTTGCGCCTGGCACGCCGGTTCCAGACTACTTTCTGCGGGCGCAGCGGGTCTGGGATCCGGAGGGCCAGCACTTGGAAGAGTGGGAGGATCCCTATCGCTTTCCCCTGGAGAAGGTCAACCACATCGGTGAGCTGGATCGCTACCTCTTCAACGAGGGCAACCACCACCGCATCTACGAGAAGTTGGGCGCTCATCCCATCAGCGTAGATGGGGTTCAGGGAGTCCACTTTGCCGTCTGGGCTCCCAACGCCCGCAATGTCAGTGTCATTGGCGACTTCAACCACTGGGATGGCCGCCAACACCAGATGAAGCGGCTGGGCGAAAGCGGCATCTGGGCGGTGTTCATCCCTGGTGTTGGGCCAGGAGCCGTCTACAAGTACGAGGTGAAAACTGCCTGGGGGGATATCTACGAAAAGTCAGATCCCTATGGCTTTCAGCAGGAGGTGCGACCCAAAACCGGCTCAATTGTAGCCGACCTCCACACCTATACCTGGCACGACCAGGAGTGGCTGGAAAAGCGGGCTGCCACCGACCCCCTGCGCTCGCCCATCTCGGTGTACGAGGTGCATTTGGGATCCTGGATGCACGCTTCCACGGAAGACCCCCCCGCTGATGGGCACCTGGTGCCGGTGGAGCAAAAGCCCAACACCCGCTTTCTTACCTACCGGGAGCTGGCGGACAAATTGATCCCCTATGTCAAGGAGCTGGGCTTTACCCACATCGAGCTCTTACCCGTGGCCGAGCACCCCTTCGACGGCTCCTGGGGCTACCAGGTTATTGGCTACTACGCGGTAACCTCCCGCTACGGCTCGCCCCAAGACTTCATGTACTTTGTCGATCGCGCCCACCAGGAAGGGATCGGCGTCATTGTCGATTGGGTGCCGGGGCATTTCCCCAAAGATGGGCATGGGCTGGCCTTTTTTGACGGTACCCACCTCTACGAATATGCCGACCCCCGCAAGGGCGAGCACAAGGGCTGGGGCACTTTGGTTTTCAACTACGGCCGCAACGAGGTGCGCAACTATCTAATAGCCAATGCCCTCTTTTGGTTTGACAAATACCACATCGACGGCCTTCGGGTGGATGCGGTGGCCTCAATGCTCTATCTGGACTACGACCGCAAAGAATGGATCCCCAACTGCTACGGCGGGCGAGAACACCTGGAGGCCATCGACTTTTTTCGCCAGCTCAATACCCTTATTTTCAAGTACTACCCTGGCGTTCTTTCCATTGCCGAGGAATCGACTGCCTGGCCAATGGTGACCTGGCCAACTCACGTGGGCGGTCTGGGCTTTAACCTGAAGTGGAACATGGGCTGGATGCACGACATGCTGGATTATTTCCGCATGGATCCCTGGTTCCGCCAGTTCCATCACAACCTAGTGACTTTCAGCCTCATGTATGCCTTCAGTGAAAATTACATGCTGGCTTTTTCCCACGATGAGGTAGTGCACGGCAAAAGCCACATGTTGGGCAAAATGCCAGGGGATATGTGGCACAAGTTTGCCAGTTTGCGGGCCCTCTACGGCTACATGTTCACCCACCCCGGCAAGAA
Source organism: Synechococcus sp. RC10A2 (assembly GCF_047502605.1). Taxonomy (NCBI): domain Bacteria; kingdom Bacillati; phylum Cyanobacteriota; class Cyanophyceae; order Synechococcales; family Synechococcaceae; genus Synechococcus; species Synechococcus sp. RC10A2. The sequence goes on along the minus strand of NZ_JANSHP010000081.1, from coordinate 30,579 downwards.
AACCCTGTTCATGAGCATGGAGTTTGGCCAGTGGAACGAGTGGAATGTTTGGGCAGATCTAGACTGGGAGCTGCTGCAGTATGAGCCCCACGCTAAACTGCGCCACTACGTAGCCACCCTCAACCATCTATTGCGCTCGCAGCCAGCTCTCTACACCCAAGACACCAAGCCAGAAGGCTTCCGCTGGATCGACTGCAGCGACCATCGGGGCATTATCTCTTTCATCCGCTATGGGGAGGATCCCAAGGAGTGGCTGGTGGTGGTCTGCAACTTCACCCCCGTGGTCTGGCCAAACTACCGCATTGGCGTGCCGCAGCGAGGGTTTTACCGGGAACTGCTCAACAGCGACGCGGTAGAGTTCTGGGGCAGCGGGGTTGGCAACCTAGGGGGCAAGTGGACGGATGACTGGCCCTACCACAACCTGCCCTACTCGCTTGAGCTCTGCCTGCCCCCTCTTTCAACCTTGGTGCTGAAGTGGCAGCCGGAGGATTCAGGCGAAAACAAAGCTATGCTGGAGTGAGTACGGCCTTCCCGCCTCATTGCCATGCGAGATCTGCTGCGCGACATCCTTCGAGACTATTCTGGCTTTGTGGAACTGCGCTACCACAGCAAAGTCTTTCGCAGTGTCACGGCGGAAAAGGGCCGCATTGAGCGCACGGCAGTTCGGCGGCGCTCAGGTGTGGGGGTGCGGGTGCTAGAAGCCGGCACCTGGGGCTTTGCCGCCACCGGGGATCTCTCACCCGCAGCCATTCGCAAGGCCATTGCCGAGGCCCAGCAAGCGGCCCGCGCCAGCGCCAACTGCCGCAGGCAGAAGCTGAAGGCTTTGCCCCGCGTCCAACTAGCCCAGGGGGAGTTCTGCGAGCCCGGCGTGGAGGAGGTGGTCAACAAACCCCTGGAGGCCAAGATCCAGTTGGCTCTGGAAACAGAAGCCCAGGCGCGCAAGTCTTCCGCCCGCATCACCTCCGCCAGTTGCACTTACAACGAGATCTACGAGGAAAAAGCCATTGTTACTACGGATGGGGCGGATGTGGCCTTCCGGCTGGTGCGCCCTGAGCTGCGGATCCAGGCGGTGGCCGAGGCGGATGGCCAACTAAGCAGCGGTACTGAGTCCATTGGCGTGACGGGGGGGTGGGATTGCCTTTTTCGGGCGGATCCCTTGCAGATGGCGGAGAAGGCGGCTGCCACAGCCGTCGATCTCCTCTCTGCAGGCTATGCTGAGGGGGGATGGGCCACGGTCATCTTGTCCCCTTCCATCGTGGGGCTGCTGGTGCACGAGGCCATTGGCCACACGGTCGAGGCGGATTTTGTCTTGGCCGGCTCGGTGGCAGCCGGCAAGCTGGGGCAGCGGGTGGCCAGCGAGCTGGTTACTCTCAAGGACTCTGGCCGTTCTGAATTGATGCCGGGGGCAGGGGGAACGCTGCCTGTGGACGATGAGGGCGTCCCCACCCAAACCACCACCATCATCCAGAACGGCATCCTGGTGAGCTACCTGCACAACCGCGAAACGGCTGCCCACTTCGGCGTCGAGCCCACCGGCAATGCCCGCGCCTGGGAGTACGCCGATGAGCCGCTCATCCGCATGCGCAACACCTATCTCGAGCCGGGATCCCAGACATTGGAGGAGATCATCGCCAGCACTCCCGACGGCTACTTCCTGGATGGGGCCAGAAACGGGCAAGCCGACTCCACCGGTGAGTTCATGTTTGGCGTGGAGCGGGCCTACCGCATTCGCAACGGCAAGCTGGCGGAGCTGCTGAGGGGAGTTACCATCACGGGCAATGCCTTTGAGGTGTTGCAGTCGGTGGATGCCGTGTCGCGGGATTTCCGGTGGGACTTGGGATCCGGCCACTGCGGCAAGGGTCAGCCGGCCAAGGTAGACGCCGGAGGGCCCTACATTCGCTGCCGTGCCATTGTGGGGGGCCGACAGCCTGCTTAGCCCTCACCCCCAGCCCCTCTCCCAAAGGGAGAGGGGAGTTAGGGAGCAACTCTTAGAACCAGCCGGTCGGCTTCCCACTGCTGGAAGAGGCGGAGGACGTGGCCGGCTCTCTCGCGATGGTCGGCCAAGATCTCGGCGCCGGAACGAGCTTGCTTGGCCAATGGCAGCAGCAGCTCCACCACCTGGTAGCGGCTAGAAGCGATCATCTTGCCCGGGATGCGGGCGATGGGCCAGAAGATGTCCATCTTTTGGGTCACGATCTGGGCCGGATCCACTTTGCCCAGCAGATCCGAAAAGGGGATCTTTTGATCCCAGTAGCGCACCTTGCCGTACTGGAGAAAGAGGGGGTTGAGCTGCCAACGGGAGCTTTGGAAAAACTCAGGGGTAAAAGGATCCCAACTGGCCACCTTTTTGCCCTGATGGCAGCACCAAAAGAGATTTTGCGTGTGGTAAAGAGGCTCCAGATACTCGATAACTCGTAGCTGGTCGAGGCGAGAAAGGGCCTCGTAGCGGCGATGGAACTCGGTGTGAGTAGCAGCAATTAAAGGCTTGGCGTTCCAGTAGTCCAAGTAGGGGGCTACATCGATAAACTCCAAGCCCGCCTGGGCCAGAAGGTCGGGGATTTCGCCGATGTCAAAAGGAATGTCGTTGGCGTGGAAGAAGTTGTCGACGATGTTCTCGTCTGCTAGGTAGTATTCCTCATGGGCCTTGGCGTGCTTGGCCAAGAGGGAGTTGGGATGAGCTGCCTTCAGCAGTTGCCGCACAAATTCGATCTTTTCCCGGGTGGCCGGTGGAGTAATCCCCAGCAGCTCCAAAGCACGGCGAATGCGGTAGACATGCCAACGGCCTGAGCGGTTGTAGAGCATCAGGGCCATTACCCCGTCGGGAGCCAGGCGCGAGGCCAAGTTCTTTAGAGCCTTGACGGGATCGGCGGTGTGGTGGATTACCCCGTAGGAGCTGATCATGTCAAAGCTTCCCTCCGGCCAGGTGGAGGGATCCATGAGATCCCCATAATGCACCGAGCAGTTGCGCAGGCCGTGGTACTTGATCCGCTTCTGGGCAATCTCCAGAGCTGGGCGGCTGAGGTCGATCCCTACCACGGCGCCATATCCGGGGTTGCTGGCGGCGATGACGTGCATCTCCCAACCAGTGCCGCAGCCGGCCACCAAAAACCTGGCCCCAGTGGGCTCTTGCAAGGTGCGGGTGCGGGCGTATTGGGCCAAGGTATAGCTGCCCAGGCTGGAAAAGCCCTCAAAGGGCTGGTCGTAGGGAACAGGGGGATAGGGGAAGGTTTCGTACTGGGCTTGCACTGCCCGTGTAATCTCGGCTTCGGTAACCAAGAGGACTTCCTCCTGCGTACTTCCCTCCCAATCCTATGGCTTTCTCAAGGGCTGGAGGGGAAACCTGCTGGCTAGGCCACTGCCAAACTGTGGGCAGCTCGCCGGTAGGCCTCCTCCAGCGTCTCTGCCAAGGTGGGGTGAACATGCACCAGGCGGGCCAGCTCTTGCACCGTGGCGCGGCGGGCGATGGCCTGGGCTGCCTCGTGGATGAGATCGGCGGCATGCGGCCCAAAAATGTGGGATCCCAGCAAGAGGCCCGTCTCTTTATCAAAGACCAGCTTCACCATGCCCTCAGTCTCGCCAGCAGCAATGGCCTTGGAGTTGCCGCCAAAGTAGGTGCGCACCGTGCCTACGCTATAGCCCTCGGCTTTGGCCTGCGGCTCGGTTAGCCCCACAAAGCCCATCTCCGGATGGGTGAACACCGCCGCCGGGATGCTCAGGTAATCCATGTAGGCAGGGCGGCCACAGATGTTTTCCACCGCCACCCGCCCCTGCGCTGCCGCCGCGTGGGCCAGCATCATCTTGCCCGTCACATCCCCAATGGCCCACAGGTGGGGCAATTCGGTGGCCATGCGGCTATCCACCGGCACAAAGCCGCGCTTGTCCGTAACAACCCCCAGCTCCGCCAGGCCCAGCCCTTCTGAGACCGGGATCCGCCCAGCGGCCACCAGGCAGCCATCCACCTGCAGCGTCTCCCCGTTGGAGAGGTGGATCGTCACCGGCTGGCCGGGGATCACCTGCTTGGCCAGCACGCCCACATAGGTCTGGATCTGGCGGGGTTTAATCAGCACCCGCTGGGCCAGGCGGGCAATGTCGGGGTCAAAGGCCGGCATCAGGGTCTCCAGCGCCTCGATGAGAATAACTTGGGATCCCAGCGCCGTGTAGACGTCGGCAAATTCCTGGCCGATGTAGCCGCTGCCGATGATGGCCAGCCGCTCCGGGATCCACTCCAACCGCACCGCCTCGTCGCTGGTAAACACGGTGCGGCCATCCACCTGGATCCCCGGCGGCACAAAGGGTCGAGAACCCGTGGCCAGGATCACATCCCGCGCCGTGTAGGTCTGGGATCCCTTCTCTTCCTGGACTTCGACCGTTTGTGGCCCCGCCAGCCTGCCCCGCCCCCTCAGGATTGTTACCCCCAGCTTCTCTAGGGAGCGGGTCATGTCGGTGCGGATCTTCTCCACCACCTGGGCAGCATGGGCAGCAATGGCTCCTCGGTCAGCCTGGACGGATCCCACCTGCAGCCCTAGCTGGGAGCTGTGTTGCAGTTCCCGCAGGCGTCCGGAGGCGGCCAGCAGCGCCTTGGAGGGGATGCAGCCGCGGTTGATGCAGGTGCCGCCCATTTCGGCGCACTCGACGATGGCGGTTTTGAGGCCGGACTCGACGGCATGCAACGCCGCGCCATGGCCGCCGACGCCAGCACCGATGATGATCAAGTCAAAATCAAAGCTCATGGCGAGACTTGGATAACCGGTGCCTCATTTTCTCATCTTGTTGGCCTTCCCAGGAACCTGGCTGAGAGCATCCAAACCATGAGGTAGCATAGGGTCGCTTGCCCAGTTGACAAAAGGCTGGCGGGGTGGGAACGGGGGATGCGCATGGAACTGCAGGCGTTCATTTTTGATGTGGATGGCACGCTGGCGGATACGGAGCGGGATGGGCACCGCGTGGCTTTCAACGCCGCCTTTGCCGAGGCAGGGTTGGACTGGCACTGGTCGGTGGAGCTCTACGGCCAGCTCCTGGCCATCACCGGCGGCAAAGAGCGCATTCGCCACTTCGTCCAGACCTGCCAGCCGCCCCTGCCTGCCGGCGAAGACCTGACCAGTCTAATAGCCCGGCTGCACCAGGCCAAGACCCGCCACTACACAGCTCTGTTGGCCCAAGGAGGGATCCCTTTGCGCCCCGGCGTCAAGCGCCTCTTACAGGAAGCCAGAGCCGCCGGGATCCGCCTGGCCATCGCCACCACCACCACGCCCGAAAACGTGACGGCCCTTCTGGAGCACACCCTGCCAGAAAGCCTGAGCTGGTTTGAGGTGATCGCTGCCGGCGATATTGTCCCCGCCAAAAAGCCAGCCCCCGACATCTACTGCTACACGCTGGAACAGATGGGGCTGCGCCCCCAGGAGTGCCTGGCCTTTGAGGACTCGGAGAACGGGCTGCGCTCGGCCCAGCAGGCGGGCGTCCCGGCCGTGGTGACAGTAAACAACTATACGCGGGAGCAAGACTTTTCGGGAGCGGCTTTGGTGTTGGATCACCTAGGGGAGCCTGGGCTGCCGTTTCAGGTGTTGGCGGGAAGGGCGGGATCCCACAGCCACTTTACTCTGGAGCTGGCTCGCCAAGTCCACGCTCAAGCCCTCGCCGGACAAGAAAAGTGACCCGAGAGCCCAATCTGCAACAGCGCCTCCGGGAGCACCTGCAGCAAGTAGCTCAGCCCCGCGATCCCGACTGGTCGCCTTTGGGCCATCGGCAGGTGGAGCAGTATGTCCAAAAACAGCTTTCCGAGTGCGGCCCGGTGGAGCCCTTCCCCTTTGAGGCCAATGGCTGCCAGCACCGCAACTGGATCTTGAAATTGCCGGGATCCCAGCCTGGCCGCAGGCCCATTTTAATCGGGGCCCACTTCGACGCCGCGCCTGCTACCCCCGGCGCCGACGACAACGCCAGCGGCGTGGCGGTGTTGCTGGAGTTGGCCCGCCATTTTGCCGCCGAGCCCGCCCCTTCCCCCCTGTGGCTAGTGGCCTTCGACCTAGAAGAGCGGGGCCTGCTAGGGAGCAAAGCCTACGCCCGCTTTCTCAGACAACAGCGCCAACCCCTGCGGCTGATGCTCTCTCTGGAGATGCTGGGCTACCGGGATCCCACGCCCGGATCCCAGCGCTACCCCGCCGGCCTGGAGCGGCTCTACCCCGACCGGGGAGATTACATCGGTCTCATTGGCAACTGGCCCGCCCTGGGGGATCTGCTTAGGCTGCAGCGCGGTTTTCAGCAGGTGGGGATCCCGTGTTGCTGGCTGCCAGCCGGCCAGCGGGGTTTGTTCCTGCCGGTTACCCGCCTCAGCGACCACTCCCCCTTTTGGGATGCGGGCTACCCTGCGGCTATGGTGACCGACACCGCCTTTTTGCGCAACCCCCACTACCACAAGCTGAGCGACACCCTCGAGACCCTAGATCTTGCCTTTTTGAGTGGGGTCTGCCGCGGCTTGAGGCAGGGTCTTGGATCCCTCTAGGCCGTGAGATCCCTCGATTCCCAACTCCCCTCTCCCTCTGGGAGAGGGGCTGGGGGTGAAGGCCAGCGGCGCGGGGCGCTTGGGCAGGCCTCCTCAGTACGGAGATCGCTCCAGGAGTTTCGCGATCCCTCGACTCCCGCTTGGGCGACAGAGGGAGATAATAGGCGGCATAGGCAAAGAGGGGAAAAGTTTGCCAAAAAACCTCCCTTAGCCTTTTGGGTCAAAACTTTCACAGGAGCCTTTTTCATGAATACCTTCGCCCAAGCCCCCAAAAAGTGCGTCTCTGCCGTTTTCAAAGAAGAAGCCAAAGTCCAAGAGTGCATCCAGCGCCTGCTCAACCGCGGTATCCCCAACGACCGCATCTCCATCATTGGCCGCAACTTTCAAACGGAAGCCAAAATTAGTGGCTTTATCACTCGCAAAGATGTGGTTCTCGATGGCTTGACCAGCGGCGCCATCTACGGATCCCTGTTTGGATCGCTGCTGGGGCTCCTCACGGGGGTAGGGGTGCTGTTTATTCCCTTTTTGGGGGCGGTGGTGGCCGCCGGGCCACTAGGAGCGGCGCTGCTGGGGGCAACCGGTGGCGCTCTCTACGGGGCGCTGGGAGCGGGGCTGGGATCCGCCCTCATTGCCCTGGGCATGCCACAGGAGAAGGCCGCCATCTACCAGACGCGGGTGCAGGCGGGCGAATTCCTGTTGGTGGTGCAGGTGCCGGAGGAAAAAGCGGGCGAAATCTACTTGCTGCTGCAAAGTGCCGGCGGCGAAGAGGTGGCCACTGCCGACTTGAACTTGCCCAGCGAGCCAGAGGGATCCCTGACTCCCGAAACCATCTCCCCCGAGATCCGCGCCGATCTCTCAGAAGAAGCCCAGCAAACCTTTGTGGAAGCCTATAACCAGGCCAAGGCAGAGGGCAGCCCGGTCACCCAGGCGCTGCTCAAGGCTTGGGAAAAGGTCAAACAAGTTTTCACAAGAGACGACAAGGGGATTTTCTCCAGGCGCAAACCCTAGGGGAGTGCTCTCAGGGGCAAGGACAGAGCTAAGTGTTTCTCCCTCGCTCTGGGTTTTCCGATTGCACCTCTAGCCTGAAGGTATCCTAAAAGCCTTAACCTGATTTCGTAGGGGTGAGCTTATGGCTGCGAGCGATTTCAAGGACTACTACCAGATCCTGGGCGTCAGCCGAGATGCCTCTTTAGAGGAGATCAAGCGCGCCTATCGCAAGCTGGCTCGCCAGTATCACCCCGACGTCAACCCCGGCAACAAGGCGGCCGAGGAGCGCTTCAAGCAGATCAACGAAGCCTACGAGGTGCTCTCGGATCCCGACAAGCGGCGGCGCTACGACCAGTTTGGCCAGTACTGGCAACGGGTGGGCAGCGGCGCGGCGGCGGGGCCGGGCATGGAGGGATTTGCCCAGTACGCCAGCTTCGAGGACTTCATCAACGAGCTGCTGGGCCGCATGGGATCCCGCCGCGGCGGCTTCCAGGGCTTCACCACGGGGTTTGGGCCGTTTGTCTCGGTGGATCTGCCAGGGCAAGACGTAGAAGCCACGCTGGGCCTCACCTGGGCAGAGGCCTTCCACGGCACCCAAAAGCGGCTGAGCGTGGATGGCGAAACCCTCACCATCCGCATTCCTCCCGGCGCCAAACCGGGCAGCCGCATCCGCGTCAAGGGTAAAGGCCAATATAGCCCCTTTGGCGGGCCGAGGGGGGATCTCTACCTCACCCTGGAGCTGCCCCCGCACCCCTTCTTCCGCTTCGACGGCGACAACCTGCTCTGCGAGCTGCCCATCACCCCTGACGAGGCGGTTTTGGGCGGCACAGCGGAAGTCCCCACCCCCACCGGTCGGGTGCAACTGAAGATCCCCGCCGGCGTCGATAGCGGCCAGACCCTGCGGCTGCGCGGCCAGGGCTGGCGGGATCCCCAAGGGCAGCGGGGCGACCTGCTGGTGCGGCTGAAGGTTGTCACGCCCAAATCCCTCTCCCCCACTGAGCGGGATCTCTACGAGAAGCTGCGGCAAAATCGGAGCTGGGATCCCCGCGCCTACTTGCAGGAGGTGAGGCTATGAGCTTGGCCATTGTGCGGGTAGAAGAACGGCTCTACACCTTTGAGCAGGCCAGTGAAGTAGCCGGGATCCCGACCCACCTGCTGGAGTGGCTGCTGTTGCAGGGGCTGGTGGAAGCGCAAAGCAGCTACCTCACCCCCCAACAACTGCGGCGCCTGCTGCAGATGATCCGCCTGCATCGGGACTTGGGCCTCAACTGGGTTGGGGCGGCCATGGTTTTGGATATGGCCCAGGAAATTGCCCGCCTCAGGGCGCAGCTACACTACTACCGCGGAGGCTAAGCAGCCCAAGCCTCCATCTCCCTTAAATCCCGCAAGTCAGGAGAACTTCTCTATGGAACAAGTCGTCCGACGCAGCCAAGTGGTGGGCCTGCTGGCCCTGGATAGCAGCACTGCCACGGCCCTGGGCACTGTCGAAGAAATCTGGGTCGATGGACAAGGGCGGGTCTGCTACTTCACCAGCCAGCAGGGCTACACCCCCCTGGAGCAAATCTCTCTCATCGGGCCGGACGCGCTGCTGACCTACTCCACCGTCTTCGCCACTCCGGCAACGCCGCTTAGCTCCCTCTACCGGCGAACCGTGCGTATTGGGGATCAGCCGGTGGGCTGGATCGAGGATTTTCTCTTCGATTGGGAAACCGGAACGATTGCCGCCTACATCCTGGGGGGCAGCATCGCCGAGCCCTGGGGAGGGCGCGCCGTCCTGTTGCCGGAGGATGTAGAGGCCATCGACGTAGATGCCGTGGTGGTCAAGGAAGATGCGCCGCAGCGCCTCAAATCAGAAACTGAGGGCCTAAAGAACTTTTGGAGCGAAAAGTCTCGCCAAGTCAAGCAGCTCATCCAGCGCATGGGGGATCGCCTCAAATCCCTGGTCGGCCCCCAGGATCCGCCGGAGGTGGTGCGCGTCAAGGTCAAGCAAGTGCGGGACGAGCTGGCCAAAGGGGGCAAGTTCGACCTCTCCCTGCTCGATGAGGCGGCAGAGTTTTTGCAGCAAAAATGGACAACCTGGCAGCAGCGCCTTAGCCGCGCCGCCCAGCGCATGCAAGCTGCCCTCCAGGCCGCCTGGGAAAAGCTGACCGAATGATGCTCCAACTCCCCTCTCCCAAAGGGAGAGGGGATGGGGGTGAGGGAATAGCCCTAGCTGACAGAGGGCAGGTTTTTCCGCTAGGATTAAAAATCGCTGTCAATGCTCGGATCAGGTTGCAAGACCCCTAGGGGCACCTGTACGGCAAGGAAAAGGCATGACCTACGCAATTGTGGAAACCAGTGGCAAGCAGCTTTGGGTAGAGCCAGGGCGCTTTTACGACGTCGATCGCCTGCCCGGCACAGAGGAAAACAGCCCCTTGGCCCTGTCCCAGGTGTTGTTAATCAACCACGAGGGACAGGTGACGCTAGGGCATCCGTATGTTCCCGAGGCAGTGGTCAGGGCACGGGTCTTGCAGCACCGCCGCGGCAACAAAATCATCGTCTACAAGATGAGGCCGAAGAAGGGAACCCGCAAAAAGAGAGGACACCGGCAGCCGCTCACCCGCGTGCTGATCGAGTCCATCGAACTCAACGGCACAACCCTGGCCACGGCCCAGTCTGCTCCGCCATCCACTTCTGAGGCGACCACTGACACCACAGGGATCCCAGCGGCGGAGGAATAGATCCTAAACTCAGGATCCCAACTTATCTTTGGCGACGACACAGTTGCAGAGGAGGCGTTATGGCTCACAAGAAAGGAACCGGCAGTACCCGCAACGGTCGCGACTCCAATGCCAAGCGGCTGGGGGTGAAGTGCTTTGGCGGCGAGCTGGTGCACCCTGGCTACATTTTGGTGAGACAGCGGGGCACCAAGTTTCATCCAGGGGTGAACGTGCGCCGCGGCGGCGACGACACCTTGTTTGCGGTGGCCACCGGCATTGTTACCTTTGAGCGCTACGGCAAGTGGCGGAAAAAGGTGAGCGTCTACCCGGTTGAGGCGGCTGCCCAATAGGCAGTGAGCTTCCCGTTCTGGCTGGGCAACTGGGCAAGACAGCTCAACTGGTTCCATTCCTCAGCCTGCAGCTGGGCAAAGGGGGGATCCTGGCTTGGCCCAATCCCAATCCTGTGTGGAGCGCCTGTGAGATCCAGGGCTGTGCGGGTGTACTTGTTTCGGGGAGTGGGGTTGCTCCACCTTATCGCTGGGGTGGCGTACCTCTACTGGCGCATCAGCGAGGGGCTGACCGGTCTGGGATCCCTTCTGTTTTGGGGGGCAGAGCTGTACGTTTGGCTGGCGGCGGTGGGCTTTATCCTCAGCCGCTATCCCCAGGTGCCGCAGGAGGGGGTGCCCGCGCCCGAGGTGCTGCGGCGGGCGTTTTTTCAACTGCCGCGGGTGGACGTGCTGGTGCTGCGCCAGCGGGATTCCGTGGAAGCGACCCGGCAGACGGTGCTCTCGGCCCTGCGCCTGGATTACCCCTGGGAGCGGCTGTTTGTCCATATTGTGGATCGGGTGGAAGATGCGGAGATGGCTAAAGTGGCGCGGGCCATCCCCTGCGAGTACTGGTCTTGCCCAAGCCCCACGACCGATCCCCTAGCCTACATGCTGGGATCCGGCCAGCTCCAGGGAGAATATCTGCTCCTGCTGCATCCCGGCCATTTTGTCGAGCCGGATTTTTTGTGGCAGACGTTGCCCCTGTTTTACGACTTTCCGGAGCGGGCCCCGATTGCCAATGCCACCGGCTTTGTGCAGGCAACGCTGCGCACCCTGGGCCAGCCCAGGGCGGTTCACCCGCTGCAGCAGCTTTTGGCGGTGGGATCCCAGGGCTACCAGGCGGCGCCGCTGCTGGGATCTGGCTGTCTCATTCGGCGGGCAGCTTTGGAGGGGATCCCGCAAATCGACATTCGCCGCCCTGTGCAGTTGGGGTGTCAGATGCACTGCCGCGGCTGGCAGTCCCACCTAGTGCGCCCAGCCCAGGTCACTGGCATTTTGTTGCCGTTGCGCAACCGCCGCGTCGCTCTGCTGGCGGTGTTTTCTGCCCTGCGGGAAAACCCCTTCTGGAGCAAGCCCACCACGCAGCAGCAGCGCTTTCAGTACCTGTGGCTGGCCCTCTGGGCTGCGGGCGGGGTGGCGGAGCTGGCCTATTTGGCGGTGCCCATCCTCTTTCTCTGCACAGGCTGGATGCCGGTGCCGGCCTTTGATAGAGTCTTCTTTGCCTGGTTTCTTCCCTACGCCCTGCTGGGGCGCCTCACCTGGCTGTTGGCTTTTCCCCCGTCGCTGTGGGGAGCGGCGTGGCAGTCGGAGCGGCAGACGGGCAGCCAGTTTTTCCAGTCCATCCAGGCGCTGGTGCAGGCGGTGCGGGGGGTGCCCCCCTACCCCGAACAGCCGTCCCAGCTTTCCCTCGGCCCGCAGGCGCTGGCTATTGTGCTGACGTTGTTGGCCATGGGGGTGGGATCCCTGCGCTTTGCCGGCAACTGGGATCCAACCTGGCCAGAGCTGCTGTTTGGCCTAGTCTGGGCCTTCTACAACCTGATGGTTCTAACGGTGCGCCCGGACGATCACGATTTTGCCGGCTTTGCCTTGCGTAGCCACAACCCGGCAGCGGAAGAAACAACAGATGCGCTCTCCAACTCCTAGGGCTGCCAAGCCAGGCACACGGCAAAGCCAAATCCCCCTATTATTCCGCTGTTGCATGGAGAGCATAGAGAAAATGGCCGGCTGCCCCGGCGGAAGTGGTCAACAGCTATGCTGGAAGAAGGATAGGATAGCTAGATCGGCAGAGGTTGCCCCTGCCTTTCCGGGAGGTGTACGGAGGGGGAGGGGCGATCCCTGGCCGAGCCGCCCTTGTGGTTTGCAGGATTGAGCGTGGTCTTCTAGCTTAAAAACAACACCTCTGTGGAGTCAGAAAGACCCCCCCTTCGACTGTTTCCCCTGGGCACGGATCCCCGCCGGCAGGGCTGTGCCTACTGGCTGGAGATGGGATCCCACCGCTTGCTCCTCGATTGCGGTTTGCCTGCTTCCTCCCTCTTCAAGGCCCTGCCAGGGATCCCGGATGCGGTGATCTGCAGCCATGCTCACTTTGACCACCTGCAGGGGCTGCCCGCCTTTTATCGTCGCTACCCGCAGGTGCCTATCTATGCCACTCCCCTGACCGCCCACTTGGCGGGCGGCCTGTGGGAGCGGGGCGTTTGGCCGGGCTACGACCGGGAAATTCGCTTTCCTCCCTTTCGGGCACTGCCCTTTGGCCAGGCACGAGAGATCCTGCCCCATCTGATGCTCACCTTTTTCACAGCCGGGCACCTGCCGGGAGCAGCGGCAACCCTGCTGCAAAATACCCAGACCACTCCGGCCCAAACCTGCGTCTACACCGGCGACTGTTCCCTGGCCTCAACCCGCTTTGCCCCCGGCTTGGATCTCACCGCTTTGCGCCATTGGCAGCCGGACGTGCTGCTCATCGAAGCCTCGCTGGGATCCACTCGCCATCCGCCCCGTCGCCATCTGGAAAACCGCCTGCTGGAGCGTCTGATCAGCGCCTTGGCAGCAGGGCAGACGGTGCTGTTTCCGCTGCCGGTGTTGGGGCTGGGGCAGGAGCTGCTCTTCCTCCTCAAAGCCCACCACCGCTTTACCCAGGCTTCCCAAGAGCTGACCGTGTGGGTGGCGCCGGGGCTGGCGGCAGGCTGCAACCTCTACGAACGCTTGCTCCCCTACCTGCCGGAGCCGGTGCGCAATTTCGCCACCTATCAGCCCTTGTTCTGGGAAGACCGCCTGCAGCCGCGGGTGCAGCCCCTCACGGAGGCGGATCCCCTGCCCCAGGGCCTGTTGCTGTGCGATGCCGATGCCGGGCCTGAAGCCTGGGATCCCATCTGGTCGCGCTTGCTGGCCCAGCCGCAGCGCTCCTGTCTGCTGGTGCGGCTGCCGGAAGTGGAGCTGGCCACCCCCTTTGACCAATGGCCAGCGCCGCTGCGCTCCCGCATCGGAGTGGAGTGGCTGGCTTGGCACAGCCACAACGACGTTGGGCATCTGACCCAGATCGTCCACACCTTTCGCCCCCAACATGTGGTCTTGGTGCACGCCAGCCCCCAGCAGGCGCAGGATCTGGCGGATCTGCCGGAGCTGTGCAACCGTTACCATGTCCACTGCCCCCAACCCGGCCATTGGTTGGAGCTGCCCGACGGCCGCCTGCAAACCCAAGTCAAGCCGTCAGAATTTCCCAGGGATCCCGCCTTGCGCTACGAGGGGGAGGTGGAAGAGATCTGGCAGGAACAGGGCTCGCCCCGCGCCTTGGCCGGCGTACAGGTACGGCTGCCCCCTCAGATTGCCCAGGATCCCCGCTGGGCCGCCTGGGCTGAGACTGGCTTGGTGGAGGCCCGCTGGCAGGGATCCGAACTGGTGTTGCGCGGCCTTTCGCCGCGGGAGCTGATCCGCCCGGCAGGGGCCGCCCCCGCACCAGCAGGAATCGTGCCGCGTCCAAAACAGCCTTCTGCCTCCACCGATAACGGTGGCAGAAAGTGCCAGAACTGCCGCTTTGCCCGCCAGATCTTAACCTCACAAGCCCAAGCCTTTCGCTGCGACCAAGAGCGCTCCCCCCTCTACCGCCTCCGGGTGGATCCGCAAGGAAGCTGTCCCTACCATCAGCCGCTGGAAATCCGCTCTTCCGGTTAGTCAGCCCCCGAAGCCCCAGCAGCCCAAAGGCTAGAATGGGGCCAGTCGCGGTACCCACCATGCTTGAGCAACAACCCTGGGCAGATCGTCGCCAGGGGCTGGTCGGATCCCTGGAGCGCCCTACCACACCCCACCTGCCCGTGGTGCAAATGGTCGGGGTGAACAAAGTCTACCCACTGCCGGAAGGCAGCTTTCAGGCCCTCTACGATATCGACTTGGCGATCGAGGCAGGGGAGTATTGCGCCATCATGGGGCCCTCTGGCTCCGGCAAGTCCACCCTGATGAACCTCATGGGCTGCCTGGATCGGCCCAGCTCAGGGCGCTACTGGCTGGACGGCGTGGAAGTCTCTACTCTGACGGATCGGGAGCTGGCCCGGATTCGCAACCAAAAGATTGGCTTTGTCTTCCAGCAGTTTCACCTCCTGCCCCTCTTGACGGCTCTGGAGAACGTGATGCTGCCCCTGGCCTACGCCGGGATCCCGGAGCCAGAGCAACGCCGGCGGGCCAAGCAAGCTTTAGAACAAGTGGGCTTGGGGAGCAAGCTGCACCAGCGCCCGGCTCAACTCTCCGGCGGCCAGCAGCAGCGGGTGGCCATCGCCCGTGCCATCGTCAACCGGCCACAACTGTTGTTGGCTGACGAGCCTACAGGAGCCCTGGACAGCCGCACCGGCCAGGAAGTGCTCAACCTCTTTGCCGAGCTGCACCGCCAGGGCATTACCCTTGTCGTGGTTACCCATGACCTGGAAGTGGCCCAGGCCGCCCAGCGCATCATCCGCGTTGCCGATGGGCATTTGCTGGTCTAGGCTGCGATCCAACGGGGGCCTATCGGGAACGAGCCGGCTTGCGCTAGCCTAAACGCAACTGAGCGCTCGGCCAGTGAGGATCGGCCCATGAAATTGATCGAAGATATCATCCGATTTTTGGAGACCCGCCTAGAGGAATTCCTCAAAGCCCACCCAGAGATCGAGTTGCAAGCCCTCGACGAGCAGTTGCGCCAGCAGGAAGAAGAAACTCGACGGCTGCGGCAGGAAAGCTTGGCCCAGAAGCAAGCCCTGAGCGAAGCTCTCGCCAAGCTGGGCGAGGAGATCAAGACCTGGCACTTTCGCATCGAAAAAGCCGAGCGGGCCAACCGCCCCGACCTGGCCGAAGGGGCGCGTCGACGGGAAGCCGAGCTTTTGGAGAAAGGAAGCCGGTTGTTCAACCAAGGGAAGGCTCTGGAGGAGAAAATCCAGCAACTGGAAGCTCTGCTGCCGCAAATTGCCCGGCGCCGCCAAGAGGTGAAAACCAAGCTGCAAGAAGTCAAGGCCGCCCAAGCCAAAACTGCCGCCGAGCCGGCTTGGGGCTTCAGCCCCTGGGGAAAACCGTTTGAGGAAGATAAGTTGGAGGAGGAATTTCGCCGGCTGGAGATGCGGCTAGAGGTAGAGAAGGAATTGCATGACATGAAGAAAAAGGTGGGGGAACAGCAGCGGCGGTAGCAGCCTGGCCTGTGTCTAAAAAAACTCTGTTAACCTCGAATCCAGTTGCAACAGCCGAACCAAAATCAAGCTGGGTGGAACCTACGATTTGCGCTCTCGGTCTCAAGAGCCGGAGCGAAATCGTTTCGGCAACTTTCTCGGCCACCGAACGAGAAGGAAAGCCCCTCTTCTCCACCAAGAGTGGTACGCTATTGGGCATGAATGAGCTCTATCTAAATCACCCTACATTTGGTTTGCTCTACGGCCTGTGTCGGGTTAACGAAGGTGAGGCCATCTTCACCACCCTTTATGCCCAACGGCTGTTTTTTCGGGTCTACTTCAAGCCCCCCGCTGACGACGACCCCTCTGCTCTGGAAGAATTGGTCTTTGACCCGATTAGCCGCAACGAAGCCCGCCAGGTCATCGAAGAACAAATGCGCCTGTTGCGCCGCGCCAATCGCAAAGACGAGCTGGAGCACCTGCAGTTGGTTTACAAACGCACCTTCTCTTGACCTAAAATTGCGACAAAAAGCGCAGGTCGCTGCTGTAGAACAGGCGGATATCTTGAATGCCATGTAAGAGCATGGCCACCCGCTCAACGCCGATCCCTGCCGCAAAGCCGGTGTAGCGCTCCGGGTCATAGCCGACCGCCTGAAATACATTGGGATCCACCATGCCGCAGCCAAAAATTTCCAGCCACTTGGAGCCAAAACGCACATCCATCTCGGCAGAAGGCTCCGTGAACGGAAAATAGCTGGGCCGGAAGCGGGTTTCTCGCTGACCCAACAGGCGAGTGACAAACTCCTTGAGGGTGCCCTTCAGGTCGCAAAAGGTGAGGTTCTGGCCCACCGCCAAGATTTCCATTTGGTGAAACACAGCCGAGTGGGTGGCATCGACACTGTCGCGGCGCATCACTCGCCCGGCATGCACAATGCGCAGGGGCGGCTGGTGTTGCTCCATATAACGCACCTGCACCGAAGAGGTTTGGGTGCGCATCAGATAGCCCTTTTCCAAATAGAGGGTATCCTGCATGTCCCGCGCCGGGTGGTCGGCGGGGGTGTTGAGGGCCTCGAAGTTGTAGTACTCTGTCTCGATCTCCGGGCCGTGGACCACCGTGTAGCCCATCCCCACAAAGATATCGAGCATGCGGTCGATGGTGGCCTGCAAAGGGTGAATCCGCCCTAGAGGCCGGCGCGGCCCCGGCATAGTGACGTCCAGCCGCTCCGCCTCCAGGCGAGCCTGGAGCTGAGCTTCGGCCAGGGCCCGTTTGCGCTCATCCAGCCTAGATTGCAGGGCCTCTTTGAAGGTGTTGGCCAAAGCGCCAATGGCAGGCCGTTCTTCCGGGGGCAGCTTCCCCATGCCCCCCAAGATCTTGGAGAGCTTCCCCTTCTTGCCCAGATAGTCGATGCGGATCTGCTCCAAGGCGTCCAGATCGGCGGCCTGCGCCACCTGGGCAAGCGCCTCACCTTGGAGGGTGAGAAGCTGTTGGCGAAGCGTGTCTCGTTCGTCTTGCATGGGGAAAGTTCATTCGCACATTCGCGTCAGCGTTGCCGAGCAGCCGGCAGACAAGGATCCCTATTGGACATGTAGCGGGCCGCAGTTGCTTTCTCCCAAAGTATCATCTTTCACCGACGGCGCCGAGATTGGCAAGGGATTCTCTTCCCACCTACTGCAGCAGCTCCGCCTGCCAATCGACAACCTTGCGAAAGCGAAAAGGGCCGGCCACAGCTCCCCACACCTGGCGGTGGGTAACCGGATCCATGCCGCGATCGTGGCTGCAAAACTCGTTCTCGCTCAGGTGCAAGGTGGTCTGCAAATAGGTGGTTTGACCGTTGCGCACCACGCAACAGCGGCAACCCGGCTCCGTCACGCCGACAAAAAGGGATCCCTGCCTCTTCACCTGCACATCACACCCCGGCAGGTAGGCCAGATCGGCAGCGCTCAGTTGGCTGAGTTGCTCCGCCCTCCCCCGAGCACACCCCCGCCACCGCTGCGGCTGCAGAGGACGGTAGTTGCGGATCACGATCCCGTCCCCCACTTGAGTGAGTTCCACCACTGCCTGACGATAGGGCTCCTCCAAATGGCCGCTGTAAGCCTGCTCCACATAAAAGCCGATTCCCCCCAGCACAGCAGTTGGCAAGGGGCGATAGGCCACCCGGATCGAGGCAAAAAAAGGTGGGTTCTCCCAGGCTTGCTCTTGGTTGCTGAAGTCTCCCGCCAGCCAACGTGCCATCTGCAACAGCTCAGGGGAAGAGGTGGACTCCAACCAGTTCGACATAACCACGCATCCAGAAATACCGTAGGGACTTATACCGAAAATCCCAGGCGGTCGATGAAAACCTGCTCAGATTTTCCCCTAACCTCTGCTCTGCCGAGGAGGTTCCACAAATGTTAAATTATGTATCCTTTATGAGAAGGTTTGCGTGGATACTGAAGCGGGCTTGCCTCTTGGCCGAAAGCCACAATCACGGTTTATATTTTTCTTCATGTCGTAAAGCTGTGTAAAGTAACATTTTTTTCTGTAAAAACTAAGGCCCTGAAGGATGGAGAGAAGAGGGCGGGATTGCCCGTCTGGATGAGGATCCAAGACTTTTTGCGGCAAGTAAAGTCCCTTTACATTTTTTGATTCAATCGCTCCCTGTCCTCGCGATAGAAAAAGACTGGAAACAAGGCGAGCCAGATTTTCCTCATCTGTCCAGTTCAGGTTGTCGGCAGTGGAGGATCTTTAAGAAGCGGGATCCGTTGACATGTGTCGGCAAGCGGCTTCGCCTGCGAGGCCGTTTGACTGGAGGTGGGTCGAGGATTAGCTTGCCCATCTTGTTTCTACGGGCTTTGATCCCGTGGGCAGGTCTGTTGGGACAAGGAGCTGTGCCAACGGTGCCGGTCGGCATCAGGGATCGGGGCATTGCTGCATTCCTGGCTGGCGGGAGCTTCCACTTCCGCGGCAGGGAGTGACGATTCATAACCTCTTTTGCTTTCGCTAGGAGATTTAAAGCCATGAACGATGTATTTGGCAAAGTTGTTGCGCAAGCTGATTCCAAAGGCGCTTTCTTGGGAGAAAACGAGTTTGCGGCTCTGCAGCAGGTGATTGCCGAGGGGAACAAGCGCTTGGACGCCGTGAACCGCCTCACCAGCAACGCTTCTAAAATTGTGACCGATGCCATCCGTCAGTTGTTTGCCGAGGAGCCCAATTTGAACGCTCCCGGCGGCCCTGCTTATCCCAGCCGCAACGTGGCCGCCTGTATGCGGGATATGGATATCATCCTCCGCTACATCACCTATGCAGTGGCAGCCGCTGACCCCAGCGTGCTGGACGAGCGCTGCTTGAACGGCTTGCGGGAAACCTATCAGGCGCTGGGCACCCCTGGCAGCTCTGTGGCCAACGGCATTCAAAAAATGAAAAAAGCTGCGGTGGCGGTGGTGAGCGATCCCAACGGCATCACCCGGGGTGATTGCAGCGCTTTGATCGCCGAAATCGAGTCCTACTTCGATCGCGCCGCTGCTGCCGTGGTCTGATAGGGCCGGAATCTCCATCGCTTTGCCTGGAACAGTCGGATCCTAGGGTGAAGGCCGCCGTGGAGTTCAACTCGGGTTGGCCTGGGATCCCTGAGAAGACAACCTTTTTTGCAGTCATTTTGCAGTTAAGCCGCTTTTGCAGTGTTGGATTTTTGCGTTGAGCTTAAGTAAAGGAGCGTTTTGAATCATGCAAACCCCTATTGTCGATGCCATTGCTACCGCGGATAGCCAGGGGCGCTATCTGAGCAACAGCGAGTTGCAGGCCATCAACGGCCGTTTTCAGCGGGCTGCCGCCAGCATGGAAGCTGCCCGTGTCCTGAGCAGCCGTGCCGAAGAGCTGGTGCGCGGCGCCACCGAGGCCGTCTATGCCAAGTTCCCCTATACCACTCAGCCTGGGGGACAATGCCACACCCAAGCGGGCAAAGACAAGTGCGCCCGCGACGTGCGCCACTACCTGCGCTACATCACCTACTGCTTGGTAGCCGGTGGCACCGGCCCGTTGGACGAGTATCAGTTGGCCGGGATCCGCGAGATCAACGCCGCTTTTGAACTCTCCCCCAGTTGGTTTATCGAAGCGCTACGCTACATCAAAGCCAACCATGGCCTGACGGGGCAAGCGGCCACCGAAGCCAACACCTACATCGACTACGCCATCAACGCGCTCAGCTAGGTTCTGCAGCTTGGGATCCCCCAAAAAGGTGGCCAGCCCGGCGCTTGAGGGGGATAGCGAAGAAAGGTTGTCGAGGGCAACGGTGGCGAGAAAGGGATCCCTTTGGCCGGTTGGGTCTGAGGATCTCTCCCCCAGAGGGAAAAGCGCCGCTGTTGCTCTCGCTTCAACCCCATATTTGTGCTGCTGAGGGTTGTTGAGTTGAGAGGTGAACCCAAGCAGCCTTTTCAAGCTTTTTTCAAAGTTAATCCAGCCAGTTTCATCATGAGGAATTAACATGAGTGGAATCACAGCGGCAAGCCGAATGGGGATCCGGGGCATTACAGAGACGACTCCCTTAGAATTGCGCCCTAATGCCAGCCAGGATCAGCTCAATGCGATCCTGCGGGCCATCTATCGCCAGGTGCTGGGTAACGATCACCTGTTTGGCGCAGACAGGAAGGAGCTGGCCAGTGCGGAATCGCTGCTACGGCGGGGCAGCCTGACGGTGCGGGAGTTTGTGCGCTTAATCGCCAAGTCCGAAGCCTACAAGAGGCGGTTTTTGTACCCTAACTCCCAGACCCGCGCCATCGAGCTCAACTTCAAGCACCTGCTGGGGCGAGCTCCCACCAGCCCTAAGGATATTGCCCGACACCTGGACATCTACCACGCTGGGGGCCACAGCGCGGAGATCGATTCCTACATCGACAGCCCAGAATACCTGGAAGCCTTTGGCGACAACATCGTCCCCTATCCGCGCGGGTTTGAATATCGCAAGGCCCATACCACCCGCGACTTCACCAACCTTTTTGCCCTCTACGGGGGCTACGCCAACAACGACCGTTCCCAGGGGCGCAGGCCGCGCTTGATGGTACCCCTCGCCACCGGCTTTACCCCGGCCATCCGCCGCATCGGGGTGCGGGGGCTGCTGCCCCCCAGCCCCATTACCAAACACTTGGGGCCGCCAACGGGCCAGTCCGATCGCATGTTCTGCATTGAGGTGACGCGGCTGCTTAACCCGCCCTCGGCCCTGGCCACCTCCAGCCGGGTGCGCAAATCCAACCAGCAGATCTTTGTCTCTGCCGATCAGCTCTCGGCGACGATGCAGCGGCTGCTCAAGTCGGGCGCCAAGATCGTCAGCGTCCGCAGCGCTTGAGGCCTCTGCAGGCGCTCTGGCCTGTTGATGCTATGACCACGGCTGTTCCTTCAGATCTCCCTCCGGCCGCCGACCTCACCCCCGCTGGCCAGATCGCCAAGCTGCGCCATGGGGATCCGGGGGAACGTTACTACGCGGCTTGGTGGCTGGGGCGCATGCGCATCCCCGAAGGGATCCCGGCCCTGATCGAAGCCTTGGCCGATGAGACAGATCGCACCACGCAGGGGGGATATCCGCTGCGGCGCAACGCCGCCCGTGCCCTGGGCAAGGTGGCCTCCCCTGCTGGGATCCCGGCTCTGAAAGAGGCTTTACGCTGCTCCGATGGCCAAGTGGTGGCAGCAGCAGCTCAGGCGCTGGTGGAGATCGCCCTAGCCAATAATCTGGATCGGGATCCCAGGCAAGCCGAAGAGCTGGGAGTGGCGTTGCTCGAAGGGCTGCGCTGGGTGGAGCAGGGTCTGCAGACAGAAGCGCCTGCCGCCTTGGAGGCTTTGATCGAGGCGCTTGGACAGTTGCAGGTGGCTGCCGCCCTGGGGCAGATCCGCCCTTACCTAGAGCACCCCTCAATTCGCCTCCAATGCGCGGCAGCGCGGGCCTGTTACCGGCTGACAGGGGATCCCACTTTTGTCCAACCGCTACTGTCGGTGTTGAGCCACCCCAACATCCATCTGCGGCGGGCTGCCCTGCTGGATCTGGGGGCCAGCGGCTATCTGCCGGCGGCCCAAGCCATGGCAGCGGCAGCGGTGGAGGCCAATATCAAGCTGCTCGCCCTCAAGCAGTTGGTGGAGCTGAACCTCAGACGGGGAAAAGAGGCCGGCACCGACCTGCACCAGGTGCTACGGCTAATCGACGAGCTGCTCTAATTCTCTGGATAGGGAGACGACCTCGACCCAAAGTTGACACCCAACTGCTTATTTTGTTAATTCCGATACAGAATAAAATTGGGTCTTACCCTCTGAGCTGCGCCGAGGAAGCCGAAGCTGTTGTCTAACGGCTCTCAACAAGCTGGCTCAGGGGCGTCGCTTTCTTCCTCAGCTCTTTAAAGATCGCCGCAGTCTATTTGGGGGAGTCTTCCTATGCAACTGACCTACCGGGGCATTGCCCACGACTTTGTCCCTTCTGCCCCCGCAACCTGCCAGCGGCAGGAGGTGCCAACGCGCTACCGGGGCCTGGCGTGGAGCTGGCCAGCCCAATCGGCGGTTGTGTCGCTGCCACAGTTTTTTGCCTTGAGGTATCGAGGCCTTGTCCTCAATCCGGCGGCGAAGGCAGCGAGCAGGGTGCCGGCGGCTATTTCCCCGCGCAAGGACTTTATAACCTTGGTCGAAGAAACCCATCGGCAAAACCTGCTGCGGCGACTACAAGAGCGCATTCGCGCTGCCCAGGCCCGCGGCGACGAGCATCTGTTGCGGCAACTGGAGCAGGAGCGACAACTGCTGGCCTGAGCTCTGCCTTGCCCTCCCTCCAGAGGTCGGGAGAATCCGGGATAATGGTGCTGCCCTATGCCGAAGCGAGGGGGGTAGCGGCTGTGAGCCTGTGGGTGAATCCTGGGAAGATTAGGGCATCCCGACAGTTGCCCATTGCCAAGGCGGCGGTGGGGAGCTAGGGGTATGAAAGAGTCTGCCCCGCGAATCCCATCCGCCGCGTCTTCTCCACCCCGTTCCTTGCTCTCGGTAGCAGGGCTGGTGGCAGGGGCCACGCTGCTCAGCAAGGGCATGGGGTTTATCCGTCAGGCCCTAATCGCGGCAGTCTACGGCTCGGGGACAGAGTACAGCGCCTTTAGCATAGCCTATGTCCTGCCTGGCTTTTTGTTGATCTTGCTGGGCGGGATCAACGGCCCCTTTCACAGCGCCATCGTCAGCGTGCTCAAAAAGCAGCAGCCGGGAAGAGAGGATCCGGCCCGTTGGCTAGAGTCCATTTCTACCTTGGTGGGCTGCCTGCTCTTAGCGGTGACGTTGGGCCTCTGGTGGGGAGCCGACTGGGTGGTGCGCCTGAGCGCACCAGGGGCCAGCCCCGAAGTGCATGCTCTTGCCGCCGAGCAGTTGCGGATCATGGCGCCGCTGGCCTTGCTCTCGGGCTGGATTGGCATTGGCTTTGGGGCGCTGAATGCGGCCGAGCACTACCTCTTGCCCGCCCTTAGCCCGTTGATCTCCAGCTTGTCAGTCATTGGGATCCTGCTCGCGTTGGGATGGACGGGGATCCCGACGTTGCTGGCCTGGGGGGTGCTCATCGGGGCCATCGCCCAGTGGTTGGCGCAGGTGCCGCTGCAGCAGCGGCTGGGGCTGGGGCGGCTGCGGCTGCGCTTTGAGTGGGGATCCCCGCCGGTGCGGGCGGTGGGCCTGCTGCTGTTGCCGGCGGTGATCTCCTCCGGCATGATCCACATCAATGTCTATGTGGATCTCTTTTTTGCCTCCTTCGTGCCCGGGGATCGCACCATCGGCAACTTGGGCTATGCCCAGCTTTTGGTGCAAACCCCCCTGGGGATCCTCTCCAACATGGTGCTGGTGCCCCTGATGCCTCTCTACGCCCAGCTGGCGGGGGATGGATCCCGCTGGCCGGAGCTGCGCCAGCGTATCCGCCAAGGGCTGATGGTGACGGCCATCCTCACCCTGCCCCTGGCGATGGTGCTGGTGGCCCTGGCCGAACCTATCGTTCAAGTAGCCTACCAGCGCGGTCGCTTTACGCCGGAGGTGACCCAGGAGGTGGCGGCCCTGCTGATGGCTTATGGGCTGGGGATGACCTGTTACCTGCTGCGGGATGTGCTGGTGCGTATCTTCTACGCCCTGGAGGATGGGGCTACGCCCCTGCACATCAGCGGCCTGGCCATCGGCCTCAACGCCCTGCTGGACTTCCTGTTTTTGCCAACCTTTGGAGCACCGGGCATTGCCTTGGCCACGGCAGGCGTTAACCTGATGGCTCTGATTGGGCTGGGGATCCGCCTCCACCAGCGCTTGCCGGAGATCCCCTGGCAGGAGATGGGGCAGGCCCTGCTGCCGTTGCTGGGGATCACCGCCTTGGCCGGGGGCCTCAGCCATTGGCTGTGGACGCAACTGCGCTCCCACGAGATTCTCGGCTCTTCTCTAATCACCGCCGCCCTCTGGGCCGGTCTGGCCGCCGGCATCGGTCTCAGCTTGTTTGCGGCAGGGGCCCTGTATCTGCGGATCCCGGAAGTGAACTGGCTGGCAGCCCAGATCCAGACGCGCCTGAGCAAGATTGCCAGCCAGCGATCTCCATCCAGATCCTAGGCAGGCCCGACTAGCTGATGGCTTCGAGGTAGTCTCGCACTCGGTTGCGCCGCTTCGGCTGCCGCAGCTTTTGCAGGGCTTTGGCCTCGATTTGCCGTACCCGCTCCCGCGACAGATCCAAGGCGCGGCCAATTTCCGCCAGCGAGTAGGTGCGCCCATCCCCCAACCCAAAGCGCATGCGGATCACATCCCGCTCGCGGCTGGTGAGATCTGCCAGCAACTGCTGTAGATCGCGATGCAGGGCCTCCCGCATCATCGTCTCTTCGGGGGAGATGTCGTCGGTTTCCAGCAGATCCCCCAGCTCAGTGTCCTTGTCTTTGCCCACCTTGGTTTCCAGAGAAACCGAGCGCGGCACCCGCACCAGCAGCTCCCTGACCTGGGGCACCGTCATCTCCAGCTCGGAAGCAATATCCTCAATGGTGGGGGTACGGCCTTTCTCCTGGGAAAGCTTGCGCTGGGCTTTTTTGATCTTGTTCAGCTTCTCGGTGATGTGAACGGGCAAGCGGATAGTGCGGCTCTGGGTGGCGATGGCGCGGGTGATGCCCTGCCGGATCCACCAGTAGGCGTAGGTGCTGAAGCGATAGCCCTTCTTGGGATCGAACTTCTCCACCGCTCGCTCCAGGCCCAGCGTGCCCTCTTGGATCAAGTCCAGCAGCTCCAGGCCGCGATTTTGATATTTTTTCGCCACCGACACCACCAGGCGCAGGTTAGCTTTGATCATGTGCTCTTTGGCGCGCTTGCCAATTCGCTGGATCTGCTGTAGCTTCTCGGGGGTGAGGTTGGCCCATTCGGGGTACTGGTTGGCCCTAGCTGCCCACTCGGCCAGAGTTGGCTCCCGTCCCAACTCTTTCTGCAGGCGCAGGCGCACATCCAAAAGCTTCATGTAGTCTTGGACTCTTTGGGCCAGAGCCACCTCCTCATCGCGACCCAGGAGGGGAACACGACCGATCTCCTGCAAATAAAGGCGCACCAGATCGGTGGAGCGGCGAGCTGGCTCCTCTTCTGCAAACTCGCTCTCGGCCAGATCTACCTCTGCTTCCTCAGCGGGATCGAGGAGATCGCCATCCAACAAAATGTCGTTGAGCTCAGGTTCGTAGTTAGACATGTAAGGTATTGCTGAAACAGCGACAGAGGCAGGCAAACCAAAAGGGCAGGACTGGGAGGAAATCTCTAAGGCTGGTGTCTCCCTGGAGCGGTTGCTTTGCGCCGTCATCGCTCGAGTGGGGCAGGCACCCTCCTCCTCAACCCTCGCTGCAGAGCTCTGCCCTCTTAAAGGAGGCTACCCTGGAAAGGGAGAGAGACAAGAGTCAGTAAAGCAGAAGCCTCTTATCATAACTTATTATAGTTGCACTTCCCAGCCGAGAGGCACGAGATCCGGCGTAGCCTCCCCTCCTCTTGAACTGCCACTGAGGTTGCTGAAAAGCGCACTGCCCTCCAAGGGGTTTTTTGCCCATGCGAGCTACAAAGCGATAGAGGTGGCAACTCGGTTTTTCTTTGGAGGAGGGGGCGGCCAGCTCCTCTGAGAAGTCTAAACTGGTCAGCAGGCGTGTAAACTAGCATTCCATGAACTGCTTTCTTGCCAAGTCTCCTTCTTTCTGGTCAGGAGAGAAAGCCCCGATCGCAGTTGCGCCGCCCATCAACTTTGGCTCTCTATCCGAGGCACGTGCGGCAGTAGCCGCCTCTTCTTCCTTGCAAGGGGAGACAATTTCAACGCTACTGCTTACGGTCTTGCTGGCCATCGGCCTGTTCTTTTTTCTGCGAGCCTCTGGCAAAGACCG
The DNA here is from genome assembly GCF_047502605.1 of Synechococcus sp. RC10A2. Taxonomy (NCBI): domain Bacteria; kingdom Bacillati; phylum Cyanobacteriota; class Cyanophyceae; order Synechococcales; family Synechococcaceae; genus Synechococcus; species Synechococcus sp. RC10A2. Next base: position 4,613 of record NZ_JANSHP010000081.1, on the reverse strand, counting down.
CGTCGAAGCTCGTCTCTATTTTAGCAGTCGCAACCTGGAAGAAATGGGATCCCTTCTCCGAAAGCACCTGGAGGGGCGCGCCTATCGCTTGCAATCTGCTGACCCGGAGGGGATCGCCACCTTTGTGGGTCAGGCGCGGGCCAGTGTGGGGTTGGCTGTTTTTTTGACGGGGCTGGCGGGGGCAGGGCTGGCCTGTTTGGCCCTGGTGCTGCAGATGCTGCAGCCGGCTTGGGGAGCCTGGCCTTGGACGCTGCTGCTGGCCTCTCCTTGGGCGGGCTGGTACTACTGGCGGCGCAGCCACCGCCCGCAGCAGATCCGCCTGAAGCTGCAAGAGGCCGCTCCGCCCCCCGGATCCCACCTCTGGGTGGAGGGGCAGCGGGAGGAGCTGGAGGTGCTGGCCGCCACCTTGGGGCTGGAAGAACGGGATCCGGAGCGAGGATAGACCTAGAGCTCCTCGGGGTAGAGGGAGGTCGGGATCAGGGATAGTTGATCCCCAGCCTTGGCATCGCAGTCGGGTATCCCGCGGGAATTGGATTCTTGCTTGAACCGTTTCTTGGGGTTGTTTGAAGAAGGGCGGCTTTTCCCCTGGCTGCGCAGGCCGAGGCCGATGCGGCTGTGTTGTTCCACCAGGGCCAGCACCTGTTTGGCCCGCTCGATCACCGGCTGGGGCAGGCCGGCCATGCGCCCCACCTCGATGCCGTAGGAGCGGTCGGCTCCGCCAGGTTGCACCTGGTGCAAAAAGATGATGCGATCCCGGAGCTCTTTGACCACCACCTGGAAGTTGGCCACGTTGGGCAGCAGGGTTTCCAGTTGGTTGAGCTCGTGGTAGTGGGTGGCAAAGATCGTGCGGGCGCGCACCTGGGTGGCCAGGTACTCGGCTACGGCCCAGGCAATGGAGAGGCCGTCGAAGGTGGCGGTGCCGCGGCCAATCTCGTCCAAAAGCACCAGGGAGCACTCGCCGGCGTGGTTGAGGATGTTGGCCGTCTCGTTCATCTCCACCATGAAGGTGGACTGTCCCGTGGCCAGGTCATCGACAGCGCCGATGCGGGTAAACACGCGGTCACACAAGCCCAGCTCCGCCCGCCTTGCCGGCACAAAGCTGCCCATCTGGGCCAGGATCTGGATGAGCCCGATCTGCCGCAAATAGGTGGATTTGCCCGACATGTTGGGGCCAGTGAGGACAATCAGATCCGGGCCGTGGGGGGATCCCAGGCGCACCGAGTTGGGGACAAATAGGCCCTGGGGCAAAGACTTCTCCACCACCGGATGGCGCCCTTCCTCGATGACTAGGCGGCGGTCGGTCGTGATTACGGGACGGGTGTAGCCCTGCTGCACAGCCACTTCCGCCAAGCCAAACAGGGCATCGACGGCGGCCAGGGTCTGGGCCACCTGGCGGATGGCGGCAGCTTGGGATCCTGCCTCTTGGCGCAGGTGCACAAACAGCTCGTATTCCCGCTGGTTGATCTCAGTCTGAGCGGTGAGGACGCGGGCTTCTTTTTCTTTGAGCTCAGGGGTGATGAAGCGCTCTTCGTTGGTCAGGGTCTGCTTGCGGATGTAGTCTTTTGGCACCTGCTGGGCCTTGGCGCGGCTGATGCTGATGTAGTAGCCGAAAGCCTTGTTGAAGCCAACTTTGAGGGTGGGGATCCCAGTGCGCTCGCGCTCGGTTTTCTCCAACTGGGCAATCCACTGGCGGTCTTGCTCCACCTGCTGCCGCAGCCTGTCCAGCTCGGCATCTACCCCAGGTCGGATCAACCCCCCTTCGGTGAGCACAGGGGGAGGGGAGGGCAGGAGGGTGTGCTCGATGCGGCGGCCCAGGTCAACCAGGGCGGGATCCACCTGTTGTAGGCTCTGCAGGAGGGGGGTTTGGGCTTCGGCCACCAGCTCGGCCAACTGGGGCAGTTTGCCCAAAGAGGATCCCAGGGCCACCAGCTCGCGCGGGTTGGCGGTGCCGGAGGCGACGCGGTTGGCCAGCCGCTCCAGGTCGTAGAGAGAGTCCAGCAGGGATCCCAGGCGGGTGCGCAGGGAGGGGCTTTCCAAGAGCTCCTGGATGGTGTCTTGGCGGAGGCGGATTTGCTCTGGATCTCGCAAAGGCTGCAACAGCCAGCGGCGTAGGGTGCGTCCTCCCATGGCGGTGCGGCTGTGATCCAGCACCCAGAGCAGGGATCCGACAAAGGCCCCCTCGCGGATGGTCTGGGTGAGCTCCAAGTTGCGGCGGGTTTGGGGATCCAAGATGAGGTAATCCGTCAACTGGTAGGTGCGAGGGGGACGTAGGAGGGGATGGCCCCCCTGGGGAGAAGGCTGCACCAGGTTCTTTTGCGTCTCCTCCAGGTAGTGCAAGAGCCCTCCCGCCGCCCGAATTGCCAGGGGCAGCCCCTCGCAGCCCAAGCCCTCCAAAGAGCGCAGGCCATAGGTCTGTAGCAAGTTTTCTCGAGCCACCGCCAGCTCAAAGGGCTCCGCCGGGCGCAGGGTATAGGTGTACTGGCCGGGCAGGCCCAGGGGAGCTTGGGGATCCCCAGGCCGAATTAGGCCCAGGCCCAGCCCTTCCTCGGTGGGCAGCAGGATCTCCGCCGGCTGCAGCCGGGCCAGCTCCTGTTCTAGCTGCTCTTGCCCCTCGCTCTGGCAGACCCAGAACTCGCCGGTAGAAATGTCGGCGTAAGCCAGGCCCCAGGGGGTTTGCTTGGAGCCTCTCAGGCGGACCACGGCGGCCAAGTAGTTGTTTTGCCGTGCCTGCAGCAGCTCCTCTTCGATGACCGTGCCGGGGGTGATGACCCGCGTCACTTCCCGCCGCACCAAGCCTTTGGCCTGATCCGCCGGCTCCATCTGGTCGCAGACGGCCAGGGCGTAGCCTTTGGCCACCAACTGGGCGGCATAGCGGTCGAAGGCGTGGTAAGGGATCCCGCACATGGGCACCCGGCCAATGGCCCCTGCCTCTCGCCCGGTGAGCACCAGCTCCAGCTCCCGCGACACCAGTTGCGCGTCCTGGAAAAACATCTCGTAGAAATCCCCCAGGCGGTAGAGCAGAATGGCGTGCGGGTATTGCCGCTTCAGCTCCACGTAGTGCTGCATCATGGGGGTGAGCAGGGCGGGATCCACCTGCAGGGCATCCCAAGTGGTCTCAGCAGAAGAAGCCATGGCACCAATGCTTGCAAGAGGGGGCCAAATTCAGGGTCCATCCAACCCAAGCTAACCGGCTTGGGCCATTCTATTTGATTTGAGATCTTCCCCCCTCTCCCTCCGGAAGAGAGGAGATTACCAAGCGGCGCCATAAAGCCCCGCCCTTTAGGTCAGGGATATAAGGCGCAGATTGTTTTATCTGATAAGACCCAGAATAAAATAGATTCATGTTAGTCAGGGAAGCCAAACTCCTCAACGGGACGCCAAAGCAGTATCAAGCTTTGGACGAAGCCATCCGCACCGCACAGTTTGTGCGCAACAAATGCCTGCGCCATTGGATGGACAATCGGGGGGTAGGGAAGAAGCATCTGTATGCTTTCTGCAAAGACTTGGCGAAGGAGTTCCCATTTGCGAATAAGCTCAACTCTGCTGCTCGGCAGGCGAGTGCGGAGCGAGCATGGCTATCGATTTCCAACTTCTACAGACGGTGCAAGCAGGGCGAAAAGAAGAAAGGCTATCCCCAGTTCAAGAAGCATTGCCGGTCTGTGGAATACAAGCAATCGGGCTGGAAGTTATCTGATGATGGCCTGTCTATCACCTTCACGGACGGGTTTGGAGCAGGGACCTTTGCGCTGTACTGCAATGGAGAAGCAAGACAGGATATCCTGAGCTCCAAAATCAACCGTGTGCGGGTGATCCGAAGAGCAGATGGGTACTATGCCCAGTTCTGTCTGGATGTAGACCGCAAGGAGCAAGGACAATACACAGGCAATGTTATCGGTATTGATCTTGGGCTCAAGCATTTCTACACCGACCAGAACGGCAATACCGTGAATTGCCCGAAGTTTTTGCGCCGCAGCGAGAAGCGGCTAAAAAGGCATCAACGCAAGTTGAGCAGGATGTTCGCAAAAGGGAGAAAACCGCAATCAAACAACTACCACAAACAGAAGAACCGAGTAGGTAGGATTGACCTCAAAGTCCAGCGCCAGCGTAGAGACTGGGCGATTAAGCTAGCCCGGTGCGTAGTGATGTCTAACGACATCGTGGTGTATGAGGACTTGCCGGTGAAGAACTTGGTCAAAAATCGTCATCTTGCCAAATCGATCCAAGATGCTAGCTGGTCGCTATTCACTCACTGGCTAGACTACTACGGCAAGGTGTGGGGCAAGGCAATCGTAGCAGTGCCGCCTCAATACACCACGCAGGATTGTAGTGGTTGTGGGCATAGAGTGGTTAAGACTCTGTCTACGCGAACTCATATTTGCCCCAAGTGTCTGCTTGTGCTGGATAGGGATCAGAATGCAGCTCTGAATATCCTGAAGAAGGGGCTAAGCCTTTTGGGGCTCAGCATCTTTAAGTTAAGCGTCTTAGGGTTGAAATGGCAAAACGGTACCTTAGGGCATAAGGGAACCGCTGCCCCCCGCCCCCCCCGCTAACCCACGCCCACGAGGCGGCCGAACAACGGCGGAGGCGCGGGGGCCGGGCTGCGGGATGGCAAC